>JAAXVQ010000366.1 GCA_013335425.1 Candidatus Firestoneibacteriota bacterium
GCCATGGGTTTGAAAATGATCCCGGCGAGCCCGCTGGTGAAAAAAATCGGTACAAAAACCACCACTGTGGTGATGGTGGCGGCAATGACCGCGTTGCCGACTTCGCTGGCCCCCAAAAGCGAAGCCTCCCGGGGACGCTCCCCGGCCTGCATGTGCCGGTAGATGTTTTCCAACTCCACGATGGCGTCGTCCACCAAACGCCCCACCCCCAGGGCCAGACCGCCCAAGGTGGCGATGTTGAGCGTCATCTTGGAAAAATACAGCAAAGCGAAGGTCGCAATAATGGAAATGGGAATGGCCAGTGAGACGATGATCGTGCTCCGCCAGTTCCCTAAAAACAGCAGGATCAGGATAACGGCCAAGACGCCGCCCACCAGCACTTCCTGCATCACGGTGCCGATGGATTTTTCAATCTGCTCGGCCGAATCCATGATGGTGGCGATTTTAACCCCCGGCGGCAGATCGGCCTCCATTTTCTTGAGTTCCTTGCGCACGCGCTGAACCACCTGCACCGTGTTGGAAGACGACGCTTTCTGCACCTGCACCAACACGCCTTGTTGGCCGTTGATTTTTACAATCGAAGTTTTCTCCTGAAAATCATCCCGCACATCGGCCACGTCTTTAAGCCGGATGGAAACCCCATGCACGTTGCCCACCACGATGTCTCCGATTTCCCGGACCGTCTTGAACTGCCCGGTAGTGCGGACAATATAATCCGTGGTGCCGATGCGCAAATGCCCGGCAGGCAGATCCACGTTGGCCGTTTGCAGAGCCATTTTCAACTGCTCCAGCGACAGCCCCATGCCTTCGATCCGGTGGCGGTAAAGGCGGATCTGAATTTCGCGGGTCAAACCGCCGTCAGCCGAAGCCACGGCCACGCCGTTGATGCGCGCCAAACGCTGACAAATGGTGTCTTCGGCCAGGGTGCGCAGTTCGTCCAGACCCTGATGGGTCCCGGAAACACCCAAAAAGAGCACGGGCATCATGGACGGGTCAAACTTGAAAATCATGGGATTGGCGATGCCGTCGGGCAAAGCCCGCTTGACCAAATCCAGTTTTTCTCGGGCATTGGTCGCGGCCGTGTCCATGTCCGTGCCCCATTCGAACTCCATCATGACCACCGAAAGCTCTTCCAGGGTTTTAGAGGTCACGTTTTTAACATCGGTCACCGTGGTCAAAACGCCTTCAATGGGCCGGGTGACCATGCTCTCGATTTCCTTGGGTCCCACGCCGCTGTAGTTGGTGATCACCGCGATCATGGGAAAGTTCATTTCCGGGAAAAGGTCGATCTTCAAATTGGCCAGGGAGATCATGCCCAAAACGATGACCCCCACGAAAATCATAAACACCATCAGAGGGCGTCGGATGCCGAAGCGGGATAAAAACATGGTTATTCTCCTTTAATGACGGCCAACGGAGTGCCTTCGGTCAGGCGCGTCTGCCCCTGCACGACCACGTCATCGGTCGCCGCCACGCCCTGCGCCACTTCCAACTCCCCGCCTTGTGACCAGCCGGGTTCCACTTTGCGCTGCTGGGCTTTGCCGCCGACGGCCAGGTAAACATAATGCTGCTGGTCCTGTTTTAAAACCGCTTCCTGCGGCAACAGCAGGGCCTGGGATTTATGCCCCACCAAAATCTGCACATCGGCGAACATGCCGGATTTCAGCTTGCCTCCGGAAGTTTCCAGGGCAATGACCACCCGCGTGGTCTTGGAAAGACGGTCAACCACCGGCGCAATCCGCGCCACGCGCCCCTTAAACACCAACTGCGGAAACGCCTCCACTTGAACGCGCGCTTCCTGTCCCCGGGCCACGCGCCCCAGTTCTTTTTCAATGATGTTGACCACCACTTCCAGGTCTCCCGGGTTGACCACGGAGGCCACGGGCGACACACCCGGGGTCACGGTTTCGCCGATCTCGACGAGTTTCTGCGCCACTTGTCCCGCCAGGGGGGACTTAACCGGTGAGAGCGAGTACGTCAGCCCGATTTCGTCCCGTTCCACCCAGGCCAAGGTCTCATCCTTGGCCACCCAATCGCCTTCAGCCTTGTCAAAGCGCACGATCTTGCCCGGCACCTTGGAATACGCGTTGGCCTCGGCTTTGGCCGTAATCGAGCCGGAGAGATCCAGCGTGTCGTCTATCCCGCCCACTTTCGGCTGCATGACTTTAACCGCCACGGAGGCGTCATCCGTAGCCTTGGATTTGCCCCGATGCGTGGCAATCCGGAACACGGTCAATATCAAGACCAAACCCACCAAGCTCCAAACCAACATTTTCTTCTTGTTCATCGCACCCTCGCTTTTCAAATAATATTAAAATCTGATCGAAGACTTAAAACCTCAGCCCCAGGGTCATCCAATGATCCCAACCGTCAATCGCATCCTGCACGGCCGCATAATCCAAGTTCAAGGAAGCGCGCCCCCAACCGAAAGAAGGCAGACGCACTCCGCCACCCAGACTCCAAAACCCGTTTTTGTTTCCGCCGCGAACAAACAGAAGTTCCCGCCAACCATATTCCAATCCACCCCGCATTTGTCCAAGGCGGGAACTCAGATCCTTCTCCATATCCAAGCTTGCCACCCAAGCATGGCTGCCCTCAAAAGCATAGGTATATGCCGCTCCCAGGTTGAAGCGCACCGGAAAATACTCCCGATATCCGGTTTGCCAATCCAAACGCGTAAACACATCCTGCGTGGAAAAACCCAGACGCCACCCATCCCCGCTTTGCCAGAGCAACCCCGCGTCCAGGCCCGCGCCCTGGGCCCGGGTCTGATCCAACTGCTGATACAGCCACTTGAGGTTTGCGCCGGCCGACCAATGTGCGTCCAGAGGCGCTCCCCAGGCCAACGCATAGCAGCCTTCCACATCCGAAAACAAATAGTTCGGATTTAAAGAGTCCACTTGCCGC
>JAAXVQ010000367.1 GCA_013335425.1 Candidatus Firestoneibacteriota bacterium
ACCTTGAAATGCGCTGGCACTGCATGTCATAGACCAAGTTGGGTTGAACCGTGACGCCCCAGGCGTCCAACAGGCGCCCCAAGCCCGAGAACACGGGCTGGGCCTGCATGGTCGTGCGCGGGTCGGCCTTGAGCATGGGGGCGAGCATGGCCAGGTTGTGTCCGGTCCGCAGGAACTGGTCCAGACGATAAAGCGCGTCCAAGGGCATGGGCTTGGTGGGACCGGCCACCAGCAGCGTGGTCACGCGTTCGGGAATGCCGCCCTGGGACAAATCCACGGGCAGCACTTCATAATTTTTCGCGAGCATCTGCCGGAAATTTTCCAGGCCCTCGGTCAAGCCCGTCTCGCCGTAGCCCTGGGTCACGCCGATCACCCGGGTCTCTTTTTGCAGCAACTTCTTAATGGCGCCGGTGATCTGGTACTCCAGGCCGTTGGTGTCCTGGATCAGCGGAATCACTTCCTTGCGGTCCTGGTAAACAATCGCCAGGCCCATGGTCCCGTTTTTCTGTTCGAACTTGTCCTTGGCAATGGCCGTGAGCTGGATCTGGTAGACGCCCAGCGTGGTGGCTTCCTTCTGCAGGGAGGGATCGTCGGCCGGGTCCAAAAACTGAAAGTTGAACTTGCCGTGGGAGTAAGCCCGGTAATCGTCGAGCAAGTCCCGCAGGTAGCGGGCGTTGCCGTTGTAGGGCGCGGGCAGATTCCGCGTGAAGAAGGCTTTGACGGTCATGGGGTCCTGCAGTTCGCGCATGTACTGCTTGGAGACCTTGGCCAGCGAATAGGCGTGCGCGCGGCTGAAGTCCATACGGAAGAACGTCCGCACGGAGATGAAGTTCACCAGCACGAGAATGCCGGTTAAGATTAAAAAGGCGGTCAACTCGTTGCGGAAGCGGGTTTCGCGGCCGGGGAGCACAGGCTGAGACATTTATTTTCTCCTTTCCAAAACCAGGCGGGTGGCAAAAAAGGCCACCACCGCCAGCGAGATGAAATAGATTACGTCCTTGCTGTCGAGGATGCCCCGCATGAACCCCTGGAAGTGGTACTCCACGCCCAAGTACTCGAAGAAGGCCACCAGCGAAGCCGGTAAAAACGCGAGAAACTTATCTGACAAATACAGGGCGAAACCCAGGGCAAAGCCCAGGATAAAGGCCACGATCTGATTGCGCGTCAGGGCCGAGGAAAACAACCCGATGGCCAGATAAGCCGTGCCCAAGAAAAACAGGCCGATGTAACCCGTAATGACCGGACCCCAATCCAAACGCCCCAGGGTCGAAAGCGTGATCGGATAAAACAAGGTGATCCCCAAAAGGACTGTAAAAAACGCCACCGCGGCCAGGAGTTTCCCCAGCAGCATTTGGGTCTCGGTCAAGGGCAGGGTCATGAGCATTTCATACGAGCCGGTATTGACTTCCTCGGAGAGCAGACGCATGGTCACGGCCGGGGCCAAGAACATGATCAGCATGGGGGACATTTCGAAAAACGCGCGCAGCTCCAGTTCGCCGAACAGAAAAAAACGCGAGAAAAAGAACCAACCCGCGAAGAGCAGGTAGATCACCATCACCACATAGGCGATGGGAGAGTAAAAATAAGAGTACAATTCCTTTTTCGCCAGGGTGAGCACCCGGTTGAGGCTCACGCGCCCAGGCGTGGCCGAGGCCGGACCGGACGCGGTCACGGGCTCGGTTGGTTGCACCATTGCGTTGGACATGCCGTTTCTCCTTTTGAGTTTCAAGTTTGCAGTTTAACCCCGTAGGGGTTCGTTGCGGCTTTTCCCGACCAACCGGCAACTTACTCGGCGGTCAGTTGCTTAAAGACGTCTTCCAGCGAAACCACGTCGCGGCGAAGTTCGTAGAGCACCCAGCCCTATTTGACGGCCAGGCGGAACACTTCAGGGCGCAAATCCGTGCCGCGGTCGGTCGTGAGGGTGTAGCCTTGAATCTCCGTCCCCTCGTCTTCCGCGCGTTCGACGCGCACCACGCCGGGCAGGGCCTTCAACGCCGCCAGCACCTCGCGGCTCTTGCCCTGGCCGAGCTTGACCAAAACCTTGGCGTCCCCCGCGGCCTGGGACTGCAGCATTTTGGTGCTGCCGTCGGCCACCACTTTCCCCCGGTGGATAATCACCACCCGGTCGCAGGTCGCCTCCACTTCCGAAAGAATATGGGAGGAGAGGATCACGGTTTTCTTACGTCCCAACCGGCGGATCAAGTCGCGGATTTCGCTGATCTGGTTGGGGTCCAACCCTGCCGTAGGCTCGTCGAGAATTAAAATCTCGGGATCGTGAATCATGGCCTGCGCCAAGCCCACGCGCTGGCGATTGCCCTTGGAGAGTTCCCCCACCTTGAAGCTCACGGCCGGCACCAGGCCGCAGAGCTCCACCATGTCCGCCACCTTCTGGTTCCGCTGCTCAGCGGGCAGCCCCCGCATGGCCGCTATATAATGAAGGTAATCATAGACCAGCAGGTCCTGATAGAGGGGGTTGTACTCAGGCAGGTACCCCAACAGGGCGCGGGTTTTTTCCGTGTCCTCCACCCCGTTGAGCCCTTTAATGTCCACGTTTCCCGAATCCGGCCGCAAGTAACCTGCCAAGATTTTCAAAGTCGTGGTTTTGCCGGCCCCGTTGGGGCCCAGCAGTCCCAAGATCTCACCCTGGTTGACTTCCAAGGAAATCGCATCCAGGGCCTTGACCGCACCGTAGCTTTTGGACAATGCTTCCACACGAATCACGGCTCATCACTCCTAAAGGATTTGATGCCCGCACCCGGTCGCGCCGGTTGCGGGATAAACCTGTTGCCAAAATCGGGGGCATGCGCCCAAAGACCGCGCAAAACCGTCAGAATCTTAACGAATTCCCGGGGATCTTGTCAAGTAGGGGCGTATGGCATACGCCCCCGCCCCACCAACGGATCTTTT
>JAAXVQ010000368.1 GCA_013335425.1 Candidatus Firestoneibacteriota bacterium
TCGAGCGCATTGAACAAGCCTGCGCGCGGGTCGCGGCATGGGCCGGAGAACGGTTCGAGCAGGTCGCCCGCGAAGCGCGGCTTGCGGGGCGGGCGGCGCGGATGCGCGCGCCGGCATTCGGGAAGCGGATGCGCTGCTGTTGACGCATGCGCACGCCGACCATGTCGGCGGGCTGGATGATTTGCGGATTTTTTCCGAACGCTCGGGACAGGATTTTCCGGTTTATGGTCCCGCCGCCGCGCTGGCCCGGGTGCGGGAGCGGTTTGGCTATGTCTTCCGTCGGACCCAGGCCGGCGGCGGCAAGCCGCGTTTGTCCCTGCGGCCGGTGTCGCAGCCCTTTTACATGGGACGCCTGCGCGTGGTGCCGCTGCCGGTTTGGCATGGGCGCTTGCGCGTGTTCGGCTACCGTCTCGGGCGTTTCGCCTATATCACGGATGTTTCGAAAATTCCGCCGGCCACCTATCCCAAGCTGCGGGGATTGGATGTGCTGGTTTTGGACGCACTTCGGCATGAGCCGCATGAAACCCATTTTCATGTGGCCCGGGCCTTGGCCGAAGCCGCGCGCATCGGTGCGCAGCGGACCTATTTTACCCATATTTGCCACCGTTTGCCGCAGCGGGAGACGCAGGCGCTGCTGCCGAAAAATGTTTTCTTGGCTTACGACGGGTTGGTGTTGAACCTGCCCTAATTGCACTGCCTGGGCAAAAGCCGCGGGGTCTAAATAACAACAGGCGGATGGGTCGGGGGTTTCGGGCTGGAGTTGTGTTATAATCCGTAAAGTGGTCAGTCACTCGCAACGTTGAAGGAGAAGGCACCGTGAAATCAGGGAGACGGTTATGGTTGGGGGCGGGCATCGCCGGGCTTATGTTGCTGGGAGGCTGCGCGCACCGCGTGCTGGTGCAGCCGGTATTGGACTTGACGCAATACAACCGGGTGGCGGTTCTGCCGTTTGAAACCGACAGCTATTTATCCACGGTGGGAAACCAAATGGCGGACGAAATCGTGGTGCAGCTTATTTCCCACGCCCCTGCCATCGACGTGGTCGAGCGTACGCGGATTGATGCGCTCTTACGAGAGCAAAACTTATCCCGCGACCACTTGGTGACGCCCGAATCGGCCGTGGCTGTGGGTCGGATGCTGGGTGTGAAAATTATTTTAACCGGCAGCCTCTCAGTGGCCATCGGAGACATTCGACCTTCACCGGGCAATGCCCAGCGGGTGGCCACCGGTACGGCCACCGCGCGCCTGATCGATACCGAGACGGGCAAGATCATTTGGGGCGGGCGTGAAGAAAGCCAATATTCGACGTTTTTGGGCGAGGGCATGTACAGCGTGCATACGGACCAGGAAATGGTCGCTTATGTGGTGCGCGACTTGGGGAAGCAGTTGGCCGAGGTTTTTTACCCTCACTATGAATTGGAGTTTTAGACTTGGCGCAGGTTAAGCCCTCAGAGTCCGGCAGCGAGGACGCCCGGTTGAGTCCGGCGGAGCGCCAAACCCTGTTGGATTTGGCAAAGGCCGCGCTGAAGGCGGCGGTAAACCGCCTGCCTTTGCCGGAAGTACCGCCCGACCTGTCGCCCGGGTTGGCGCAACCCGCCGGCGCGTTTGTGACTTTGAACCGCGGAAAACGCCTGCGCGGGTGCATCGGGCTCATGCAGAGCGAAGCGCCGTTGGCCGAGACCGTGGTGGCCATGGCCGAGTCCGCGGCCTTGCATGACCCGCGTTTTGCCCCCGTGAGCCCGGCTGAGTTGCCGGAGTTGCGGTTGGAAATTTCCGTGCTCTCGCCGCTCAAACGCGTGGCCTCGGCCGAGGACATTGCGCTCGGACGAGACGGGGTGTTGGTTCGGCGCGGGCGGCGCTCGGGTGTGTTTCTCCCCCAGGTCGCGCAGGAGACCGGTTGGAGCAAGGAAAAGTTCTTATGCGAACTTTGCGGGGGAAAAGCGGGCCTGGAACCCGACGCCTGGAAAGGTCCCGACGTGGAACTTTACACGTTTCAAGTGGCGTTGTTGGCCACCGACGCCGAAGAACATCCGTAAAAATTTCGACGGGCTCTGGAGAAAATCCGGGCGCGCGCCGAGACTGAAATTATTAAGAATAGTGCTTGTGGAGCCGGTTACATTTTTGTATAATTCCACGATTTTTGAGGGGGTAGTACCCATGATTGAGATGCGCGTAAAAGGCTTGGCGGTGGACGCCAATTCGAAAATTCCGGTGGTCATCCTGACCGATCCCGAGGAGAAAAGGTATTTGCCGATTTGGATCGGCATTTACGAAGCCGATGCCATATTGATCGCGTTGGAAAAAATCAACGTGCCCCGGCCCATGACCCACGATTTGCTGAAATCCATTTTGGAAACCCTGGGTGTGCGGATTGAACGGATCTTGATCCACAACATACAGAACAACACGTTCTATGCCCGCATCACGCTGGTTAGGGACAAGGAAGAGTGGGAGATCGACGCACGGCCTTCGGACGCCATCGCGCTGGGCTTGCGCGCCGAGTGCCCGATTTTTGTGTCTGAAAAAGTGGTGATCGAAGCGAGCATCACCGACAAGTCAAAATATGAAAAGGAAAAAATCGAGTTTAAAAAGTTCTTTCAGGACTTAAAGCCTGCCGATTTTAACCGATAATAAACCTATGACTGAGACACCTAAAAAATCAGACGGTATTGGACAAGCGTTCGGGCAAGTGGGCTCCATCGGTCTGCTGCTCGCGGTATGCATCTTTATCGGTACCGCCATCGGCATCTGGCTGGACCGCTGGCTGCATACGCAACCCTGGATGATGCTTTTGTTTTTGCTGCTGGGCACCGTGGCCGGGTTTTACAATGTAGTGAAAAGCCTGCCCCGCAAAGACAAACCGGCGCCTCCAAAATGATTTGGTTGGGGGGCG
>JAAXVQ010000369.1 GCA_013335425.1 Candidatus Firestoneibacteriota bacterium
TTGAAAATGCAGTTCGGTATCTTGATTCCCCGGCCCCGGCATTTCCAGCGTCTTGAAATTTCCCCACAGCCCTAAGGACTCCAACAGCATGCGCCAGGCTGAAAAGATCCATTGGTTGCCTTCCAATCGCCCTGCCACATGGGCATAGCGGATGATCCGCAGGCTGTCAAACCAATGTTGGCCTGCAGTTACGAACTGCCGCGAGGAGGGATAGGTTTTTTGAAATTTTTCCAAAATGACCCAAGCTTTCTCCTCTTCCAAAAATGCCGATAACCTGGGCGGCAAGTTATGCAGCCCGGTCAAATCATCAAAGGCTGCGGGCAATGCCTGGAAAAATACCGCCAAGTCCAAAAACGCCGAAGCCGGGTCCACCCACAAATAAAAATCCGCGCCTTCTTCCAAACTCCGCTGCATGGCTCGGCCGGTGCCGAACGGCACGCGCCCCGAGACCCGGGCTTCGGGAAAAACCAAAGCCGAATCGATCGCGGCCAAAGGGCGTTCCCCGCTCAATTTCGCGAGTTTCCGCAAAAAGTGAAAATCTTCGGCCGCTTGCCGCGGCTCCAGGCCGCCGACTTGCGCGTAAGCTGCGGCCGAAACCACCATGCACGAACCCACGGTGGGAAAAGCAAACCAAGAACCGGCTGCGCGCAAGCCGGCAGTCAAGTATCGCAGCCAAAGCTCGTAAGCCACGCCCGCAGGGCGCAGGGCCGGGTCAGAGGGCAGCGGGTGCGCATAGGCGCAATATCCGGCTACGGGCGGAGGGGTGACTCCAAAAGTATCCAACAGCGTGTCAATATAGCCCGGTGCCACGGGCGAATCGGCGTCCAGACAAGCTAAGGCCGCGACCTCCAGGTCACCGACCTGCGCCAAGCGTGCGAGTGCCAGATCAAGCCCCAGACGCCGCGCCAAACCTACCCCGGCATGCGCTTCAGGCATGCCGCGCGGCGGCAACGCACGATCCACAAAGTAAATCGGCAGCAGGGTGTCACGGTATTGGGTTTGGAGTTGCAGCGTGGCGGCATTGTCCGCGAGGATTTCAGGCGAGGCGTGCTCGGCATTGTTGACCAAAACAATAACTTCAGCTTCGGCCAAACGCCGGCCGGCTTGCAAAGATTCCAACACCCGGGGCAGAAGACGACTTTCGGCCAAACTGGGGATGACAATACAGAGCTTAAGCTCCGGTTTGGGGGCCGGCAGTGCATCGTCCCAGGCTTGAGCCCAAGGGTTGCGCGCCAAGTAAGTCCGCACACCCGAGACGAGGTCGCGCCGCATGCGGAAAAATCAGCCTTGCTGCAAACGGTTGAAGGCGTTGATCAAGGCCTGCAAAGAGGCTACGCTGATGTTGGACGCCAGTCCCACGCCAAAAGCGGTCCGTTCCTTGGCGTCCTGCAATTGGATGTACGCCACGGCCGAAGAATCCGCGCCTTCTTCCAAGGCATGCTCGTCATAGGACAGAAACTTGAACGTCCCCAGACCCAACTTTTGCAATCCCTGAAAAAAAGCGTCGATGGGGCCGTTGCCCGCACCCGTAAGGCTTTTTTCTTCACCATGCCAGCTCACGGTGGCCTTGACACTCACGCGTGTCTCGGACCCGGTTTCCCCGCCTGACTTTTCGCCTATTTCGTAGGCGACCAAGGCCAGCGGGGATTTAATCGCCAGGTAATGCTCCTCGAAAAGCCGGTAAATGTCCTGAGGCGCGAGTTCACGCCCCGTGGCGTCCGTGGCAGCCTGCACGATCGCGCCGAACTCCGGGTGCATGGACTTGGGCAGCTTAAACCCAAAGTGGCTCTCCAAAATATAAGCCGCGCCGCCCTTGCCCGACTGGCTGTTGATACGGATAATGCCTTCGTAGGTGCGCCCCACGTCCGCCGGATCAATCGGCAGGTAAGGCACTTCCCAGATTTCAGGTTTGTTTTTGGCATAGGCCAAGAGCCCCTTGCGGATGGCGTCCTGGTGGGAACCGGAGAAGGCGGTATAAACCAGGTCCCCGGCATAGGGGCTGCGCGGCGTGACCCGCATTTTCATGCATTTCTCATAAACCCTAACCACGGCATCCATGTCTGAAAAATCCAGGTGCGGATCAATGCCTTGGGAAAACAAGTTCATGGCCACGGTCACCAAATCCACGTTTCCCGTGCGCTCGCCATTGCCGAACAAGGTGCCCTCCACCCGCTGGGCGCCGGCCAACAGCGCCAGTTCCGTGGCCGCCACGGCCGTGCCCCGGTCATTGTGGGCGTGTACGCTCAACACCACCGCCTCCCGTTTAGGCAAATGACGCGACATCCACTCAATGGAGTCCGCATAGACATTGGGCATCGCCATTTCCACTGTCGAGGGAAGGTTGATGATCACCGGGCGAGAAGGCGTGGGTTGCCAGACATCCAGCACCTGGGAGCAAACCTCCAGGGCAAAATCCAATTCCGCGCCCGTGTAGCTTTCGGGCGTGTATTCGTAGATGTACTCAGTTTGCGGGTCGGCCTCGGCGCGCTCCCTGATCAGACGGGCGCCGGCCACGGCCAGATCCAAAATGCCTTTTTTGTCCTTGCCGAAAACCACCCGTCGTTGCAGCTCCGAGGTGGAGTTGTACAAGTGCATCACCACCCGGCGGGCGCCGCGCGCCGCCACAAAGCTCTTCTCGATCAAATGCGGCCGGGCCTGCGTGAGCATCTGAATGGTTACGTTCTCGGGTATCAGTTTGTCTTCGATCAACCGACGCATGAAACGGAACTCGGTTTCCGAAGCTGACGGAAACGCCGCTTCAATTTCCGTAAAACCCACGGAGACCAGCAGCTTGAACAATTCCAGCTTTTCGTCCACGCCCATGGGAACGGGCAATGCCTGGTTCCCGTCGCGCAAATCCACGCTGCACCAAAGAGGGGCTTTCGT
>JAAXVQ010000370.1 GCA_013335425.1 Candidatus Firestoneibacteriota bacterium
GCCATCAAGGTTTCCATTTGATGGGACACATCCGTGATCTGGTCATAGCCCATGGACGCGGCCATGCTCTTGAGCGAATGCACCCGCCGGAAAATCTCCTCCATCCCCTGGGAATCTCCCGGCGATTTTTCCAGCGCCAGCAGGCAGTGATCAATGACTTCCAGATACTCCCGCGTCTCGCTGATGAACCCTTCCTTGAACTCGCTGTTGTCCATGCCGCGCCTCCCGGCCCCGCCGGAAGACCCCCGGCGGGTTTAAGGTCCGACTTGGGCGAAAACGCACGCGAGATACCGGCTCTCCGGAACCTGCATGATTTCCGGATGATCGGCATCGGGCCCAAATTGGGATTTCACCTTTAAGGATCGGCCGATCCGGCGAAGTCCTGAAATGGCGGCGTGCAGAAGATCTTTCGAAGCAACGTGGTGGGAACAGGAACAAGTGAGCAGGTAGCCGCCGGGTTCCAGGACCAGCCCGGCGCGGCTGTGCAGGTCGCGCAAACCCGCCAGGGCCCGCTCGCGGTGTTCCCGGGAGCGGGTGAAAGCCGGCGGATCTAAAATCACCAAACCGTACTTTTCCCCCCGCTGGGCGGCCTGGGTGAGAAAATCGAAAACCTTGGCGCGTATGGGCTGCACCCGGGAGCCCAAGCCATTGAGCTCGGCATTGGCGCGCAAGGTTTCCAGGGCGCGCGCCGAAGAGTCCACGGCCACGGCCCGGGAAGCACCGGCCTGCAAGGCGGAGAGGGAAAAACCGCCCGTGTAGGCAAAACAGTCCAGCACGTTCCCGGAAAAAGCGCGCCCTTGCAGGCAACGCCGGGCGGCGCGCTGATCGAGGTAAAACCCGGTCTTCTGCCCGCCCACCACGTCCACCCAAAAACGCAGGGGCCCCTCGCTAATCACCGCGGGCGGGTTGAGTTCCTCGGCTGGGGAGGCGGGATAGAGCCATTGCCGCACGGGCTGCAGACCCTCGCGGCTGCGCCCCACCCCTTCGCTGCGCTCGAACACGCCGCGCGGCTTCAGGCGCGAAACCAGCCATTCCAAAACCAGGGCTTTCCGGGCTTCCATGCCGGCGGTTAAAAACTGCGCCACCACCCGATCACCGAAACAGTCCACCACCAGACCCGGCAAACCGTCGGCCTCGGACCAAACCAGGCGAAAAGCGTCCGTGTCCCAATTATATTCCTGCCGCCGGGAACGGGCCCGGTCCAATTTTCGAAAAAGTTCCGTTCGTTCTTCGGGAACGCCGTCGGGACCGCGCTGCCCCGCGCTGGGCGTATAGAGCATGCGCAAAGCCAGGGTGGTGCGGGGGTTCGCATAGGCAAAACCCACGCACCGGGATTGCGGGCCCAACACTTCGACCAAGGCCCCGGGCTTAGGTTCAAACTCCCAGGTATGAATTTGGCTGGCAAAAATCCAAGGATGCCCCTGCCGGACCGCTTCCGCGGCCCGGGCTTGGACATGCACGCGGGGTAGGGTCACTTACCTGCCGCCAGGCAGGCAACCGCCATGGCGTAAAAACGGTTGGCGGGAGTATCCGCCCGGGAATTGAGCACCATGGGAATTTTCGCTCCCAGGGCAATCCCGGCCAAGGCGCCGTCGGCAATGAACATTTGCGCCTTGGAGAGCATGTTGCCCGCTTCGATGGTGGGCACCAGCAAAATATCGGCATCGCCCTGAATGGGGCCGGGAATGATTTTTTCCGCACACACCCAGGGAGAGAGCGCATCGTCGAGCGCCAGCGGACCGAACACGTCCGCGCCGGTGATCTCGCCGGCTAGGGCCATCTGCGTGAGCTTGGCCGCGTCCACGGTCACGGGCATCTTATCCTTCACGTCTTCCACGGCCGCCAACACCGCGGCTTTGGGACGCGCGTAGCCCAGGGTGTGGAGAAGATCAATGGCGTTTTGCAGAATCATTTTCTTGCGTTCCAGATCCGGGGCAATGTTCACGGCCGAGTCCGTGACGAACAGCAGGCGGCCGCAGGGCTTGGCTTCCAGGATGAACACGTGCGATATGGGGCGTTCGGTGCGCAGCCCGTATTCCTTGTTCAAAAGCGCCGAGAGGATGGAACTGGTGTGCAGATTGCCTTTCATAAGCACCTGGGCTTGTCCGGACACGATCAGCTTGACCGCTTCCTGAGCCGCGGTCTGTTCGTCCTTGGCGTCCACCAAAGCCTTGATGGGAAAATCCAGTTTGAGCTCGCGGCGCAACTGTTCGATCTTTTCACGGTCCCCGGCCAGAGCCGCCTCGGCAATGCCTTCTTCGTGCGCCCGCTGCAGGGCCAGCATGATGTCCCGGCTTTCGGGCACGGCCACGGCCACGGTTTTTTTCGGCGAACCTTTTACGCGCTGGATCAGTTCATTGAAATCTTTAAGCATGTGATTCCCATCCCTTTCGTCAAGCCTCTTTTGGTTTCAGCGCCAAGTGCTGAACAATCTGCTCCGCGATGACCGCGGGTGATTTTCCGTCGGTGGCGCAAGCCCACTGCGCGCGCGCGTAAGCGCCCTGCCGTTGGGCCAGCAGCGTTTCCACGCGGACGCGCACTTGCGCCGGTTCCCCGGCCAGCAAAGGCCGGTCAACAGCCTGCCCCACGCGCCCCAGAATGGTTTCCACCCCGGCGGTCAGGCAGACCACCGGTCCTAAGGCCCGCAGCCGGGGCCAATTGCGTTCGGCCAACACGATCCCGCCGCCCGTGGAAAACACAGCTTGCCCAGTTGGGACGGCCAAGGCTTCCAGGGCCTTGGTCTCCCAAGCGCGGAACGCCGCCTCGCCATCTTCGGCAAATATGCGCGTAATGGTTTTCTCCGCCGCGCGTTCAATCCAGGCGTCCGTGTCCACCAGCGTCCAACCCAAACGGCGGGCCAATTCGCCGCCCACCGCGG
>JAAXVQ010000039.1 GCA_013335425.1 Candidatus Firestoneibacteriota bacterium
GCCATTGGTAAGATTAGCCCTAAACAAAAAGAATTATACAAAATCGTTAAAAATTCTCAAAAACAGTCAAAAAATCTAATATTTTCTGGTCAAAAATGTTCTGATTCTGATAAAAAAGCCAGAGAAATATTTAAAGCCGCCAACTTGGAGCAATATTTTATTCATAGCCTGGGACACGGTTTAGGGCAGGATGTGCATGAATTTCCCCGCCTGGCCAGTTCATCTGCCGATGAGCTTAAAGCCGGCATGGTGGTCACTTGCGAACCGGGAATTTATCTGCCGGGATGGGGCGGCATCCGGATCGAAGATGATTTATGGGTTCAAGCCAATGCTTCTTTGTGGCTCTCCCAATCACCGGAAGAGCTGCGGGTGGTAGGGAAAAAAAGGCAATAGAGCTTCTCACAAGTTCTATATATTATTATGTAGGAGGAAGTGGTTATGGGTGTGGTCATGTCCAATGACGCCAAACCGGGCACGTTTTTGGAAGTGGAAGGCGTGCTCTACCAGGTGGTGGAATACACGCACGTTAAGCCTGGCAAGGGTGGGGCTTTTCTTCGTCTGAAATTGCGCAACCTTAGACAAGGTACCTTGGTGGAGAGAACGTTCAACTCCGGGGAAAAACTGAGCGTACCCGAGGTCGAGGAAAAGCATATGCAGTATCTCTATCAACAGGGCACGGATTTTGTGTTTATGGACCAGGACACTTATGAACAGCATGCGCTCTCCCGCGAAACACTCGGCGATGGGGCTAAATGGCTCAAGGAAGAGATGATCGTGGACATGCTCATGCACGAAGGCGAGGCCATGGGCATTGAAGTGCCGACCAAGGTGGAGCTGAAAATTGCTCAGACCATGCCGGGTGTGCGCGGTAACACGGTCAACAACGCCACCAAGGAAGCCGTGCTGGAAACCGGCGCCATCATTCAGGTGCCGTTGTTTGTGGAAGAGGGAACCGTAGTGCGCGTGGACACGCGCACCGGAGAATATTTGGAACGGGTTTAAGGCATTTGCGGTAATTTTGGCCAACGTAAACTTCGGAAGCGGAACGTTTCCGCGACTCCGGGGCGAAAACCTTTCGAAAACCATCAGCTTTAAGAAAGGCGGTGCCATGGGTACCCAAGGAGAAAAGACCAGCAAACGCGAAGGCAGCACGCCGGTCAATTTGAAGTCGCTTAAAAAAATCGTGACCATTATGAATCGGGCGCAGCTGACCGAACTCAACATCGAACAGGACGGCATCAAGATTTTGCTGCGCAAGGGGCCCCTGGCCTCCGAAGGCGTTGCGACCATGGTCAGCGCAGCGCCCATGGTCCAGTCCGTGATGGCGGCCCCGGCTCCCGCGCCGATAGCTGCCGCGCCTGCAGCTGCAGCCGCGGCTCCCGCCCCTGCGGCCGAGGACGCCAATATGTACACGCTCACCTCGCCGATGGTGGGGACTTTTTACCGCGCCCCTGCGCCCGATGCGGCACCGTATGCCGGCGAAGGCTCGGCCGTGGACAACAACACGGTGGTCTGCATCATTGAAGCCATGAAGCTGATGAACGAAATCAAGTCTGATGTCCGAGGCGTGATCAAGAAGGTTCTGGTGGACAATGCCCAGGCCGTGGAATTCGGCCAGCCGCTTTTTCTGATCGAACGCAAAGGATAACGCATGTTTAAAAAAATCCTAATCGCCAATCGCGGAGAAATCGCCTTGCGGGTGATCCGCGCCTGCCGGGAGATGGGCATTCATACGGTCGCCATTCATACGGAGGCGGACGCCAACTCCCTGCATGTGCGCTATGCCGATGAAGACATTTGCATCGGCAAGGGGCCGTCCAAAACCAGTTACCTGAACATTCCGGCCATCTTGTCGGCCGCTGAAATCACGGACGCGGACGCCATTCACCCGGGATACGGGTTTTTGGCCGAGAACGCGCACTTTGCCGAGATCTGCGAATCCTGTCACATCGAGTTTATCGGCCCGACCCCGAAGTCCATGCGCCTGATGGGCGACAAAATCGAAGCTCGGCGCCTGATGAAGCAGGTGGGGCTGCCCATGCTTCCCGGGTCCGACGGGCCCGTGGAGAACGAGGAAGATGCCCTGCGCCTGGCGCGGGAAATCGGCTATCCGGTCATCATCAAAGCCACGGCCGGCGGCGGGGGGCGCGGCATGCGCGTGGCGCATACCGATGTTTCCTTGTCCAACGCCTTTTTAACGGCCCAGAGCGAAGCCGGGGCGGCCTTCGGCAACCCCCAGGTGTATATCGAAAAGTATTTGGAGGAACCCCGGCACGTGGAGTTCCAGGTTTTGGCCGACAAATTCGGCAACTGCATCAACTTGGGGGAGCGTGATTGCACGGTCCAGCGCAAGCACCAAAAGTTGATTGAAGAGTCCCCTTCGCCGATCATGAACCAGGAAATGCGCGACCGCATCGGGAAACTGGTTACCCTGGGCGCCAAGGCTGCGGAGTATCACACCACGGGCACCATGGAGTTTTTGGTCGACAAGCATTTGAATTTTTATTTCATGGAAATGAATACCCGCATCCAGGTGGAGCATCCGGTGACCGAGATGGTCACAGGCTTGGATTTAATCAAGGAACAGATCCGGGTGGCGGCCGGCGAGGAGCTGCGCGTCAAGGAACACCAAATTCCGCGCGGACATGCCATCGAGTGCCGCATCAACGCCGAAGATCCGGCCAACAACTTTATGCCCTGCCCGGGCACCATTACGAGTTTTAATTTGCCCGGCGGGCCCGGCGTACGTATTGACACGCACGCCTATGCGGGGTATAAAATACCTCCCTACTACGACAGTTTGCTGGCCAAGTTGATCACCTACGGCGCGGACCGGGACGAGGCCATTGCCCGCATGTTGCGGGCCTTGGACGAGTTCGTGATCGAGGGCATTAAGACGACCATACCCTTTCATAAACAGGCGCTCAACCAGCGGTCGTTTAGGGAAGGGCGCTTTTCCACCAATTTTGTGGAGTTGCTCTTAAACGAAAAAATCTAACAAGCATAAGCTCGAGCGGAAGGAAGGAGGGCTTAAAGCATGGATGAACGCGATCGCAATGAATTGGGAACCATTCGCATCTCCGATGACGCCATTGGCGTGATCGCCGGACTGGCTGCGCGGGAAATTCAGGGGGTGGCCTCCACCGGGCGCGGCCCCTTGGCGGGTTTGGGCGAGGTGCTGGGCATGAAGCCCATGTACGGGCGCGGCGTCAAGGTGGAAGTGACCGAAGAGGACGTCTACATCGACTTGCACCTGATCGTGGAGTTCGGTGCGGACATTCCGCAGGTGTGCCAGAAGGTCCAGGATAAAGTCAAAGAAACGGTGGAAGACATGACCGGCTTGAGCGTCGCACGGGTGAACGTAGCCGTGCAGGACGTACAAATGAAATCGGACAAATCCGTCCGCAAGGCTTAACGCGGACGCTTGATTGCCGAAGGAGGCGTTTAACAATGCGAACGTTTAATTTTTTTATGACCGTACTGGGGGCGTTGTTGGTGTTGGTGTTGGGGGCGTTGAGTTTGGCGGCCGCGGTCTATCCGCCCGTGATCCTCACGTTGGGGGACATGATCTCGGGTCCGCTCACCTATGTCATTGAAGGTTCCACCGGCCGGGGTATCGCCCTGTTGGCGGGCTTGCTGCTGCTGGTCATTTTCGTGTACCTGGTTTGGGGCAATATCCAAGCGACGCGCCGTGAGCGCACGGTGGTGTTGAAAAACCCCCTGGGCGAGGTGCTGGTGTCTTTGGCGGCCATTGAGGATTTTGCACGCGTGTTGAAGGGCAAGATCGAGGGCTTGCGCGACATCAAGGGGCGCGTGGTTTACCGGCGGCGCGGTTTGAAGGTGAGCGCCCGGATCACCGTGATCTCGGATTACAGCATCGTGGAAGTTTCCCAAAACGTCCAGGACGCGATCCGCAATTACATTCAAAAAACCCTGGGCATCGAGCAGGAGATCAATCCCACCGTGATGGTCAACAAGGTGGTCAGCCGGGACAAGTCCACCCCGGGCGGTCCGTATAAACCCTCCCCCGGTGCACCCGGCGGGTTCAACCAGATACCTTATCGGTAGACCTAATCGTCGACCGGGTTGGAGCTTTGAGCAAGTCTATTGGAAAAACGACCGGGCCTAAAGGGTGTTCGTCGGACGGCCGGCCACAGAGTGCCGGCCTCGTGATCGGAAAAACGAAGACGTTTTTCCTCAAACGCCGCCGCACCCCCTTTAGGCCCGGTCGTTTCTTTATACCCGAGCAATAGTCAGCCGTCTTCCAGGCGGAGGCGCAATAAACATTCATGCTGAGGTTGAAAGGGAGTTGCGATGTCCCGTGAACTGGACCGCATACTAGACGCCAACTTGAACCGCGTGCGCGAAGGCTTGCGCGTGGCGGAAGAGTTGTGTCGTCTGATCCTCGAAGACCGCACCTTACAGCAGCAGCTCAAAGCCGTCCGGCATGCCCTCGCTCAATTGGAAAAAAAATCTCTGGGTACGCAACTGCTGGCCAGTCGCGACGTCAGCCGGGACCCGGGTGTTTCTGCCTCCAAAGTCGGCGAGCAACCGCGCGCGGATTGGGTGGAACTCTCGCGGGCGAACTTCCGGCGTGCTCAGGAAGGGCTGCGCGTTTTGGAGGAAGTCAGCAAACTGGCACCGGGCAAGTTGAGCGGGGCGTTCAAGCGCCTGCGTTTTGAGTTATATGCTCTGGAACAGCGCGCTACTGCACGTTTGCTGGCGCAGCGCCCTGCCCGCAATGTCAAGGCCAAGAGAGGATTACCATCATGACCCAGTGGGAACAAGCCCGGGCCGGAAATATTACCCCGGCTATGCAGACCGTAGCCGAGGCGGAACAACGCTCGCCGGAATTTATCCTGGCCGGTTTGGCAGCCGGAAACATCGTGATTCCGCACAACCCGCGGCACCCGCGGGGAATAGCCTTGGGCGTGGGACAAGGGTTGCGGACCAAGGTCAATGCCAATTTGGGGACTTCCCAGGACCGCGTGGATTTTGAAGAGGAAATCGTCAAGGCGAAAACCGCGGTGGACGCCGGGGCGGACGCTCTGATGGACCTTTCCACCGGCGGCGATTTGGTGGCTTTGCGCACCCGGCTGTTGGAAACTTTTCCTCAGACATTGGGGACTGTGCCGGTTTATGAAACCGCGGTGAGAACCGTGGGACAAGGCAAACGCGTGGTGGACATGTCTCCCGAGGACATGATCGGCGTCATTGCGTCCCAGGCGGAAGCGGGCGTGGATTTTATGACCATCCATGCCGGTGTGACGCGCGAGAGCGTGGAGCGTTTGCGCGCCCAGGGCCGGATTGCGGACATTGTCAGCCGCGGCGGCGCTTTCATGGCCGAGTGGATGATCTTTCAGGAAAAAGAAAACCCCTACTTTGCCCAATATGACCGGGTGCTGGAAATTTGCCGGCAACACGATGTGACGGTTTCTTTGGGAGATGCGCTGCGCCCCGGCTGTCTGGAAGACGCCACGGACCGCGCGCAAATTCAGGAACTGATTATCTTGGGGGAACTGACCCGGCGCGCCAAAGACGCCGGCGTGCAGGTTATGGTCGAGGGGCCCGGACATGTGCCCTTGGATCAAATTCAAACCAATATTCAGTTGCAGAAGCGGCTGTGCGAGAACGCGCCGTTTTACGTGCTCGGACCCTTGGTCACGGACGTGGCCGTGGGTTACGACCATATTGCCTGCGCCATCGGCGGGGCCATTGCGGCTTCGGCCGGCGCGGATTTTTTGTGCTACGTGACGCCGGCGGAACATTTACGCCTGCCCAGCGTGCAGGATGTGCATGAAGGGGTGATCGCCAGCCGCATTGCGGCGCACGCGGCCGATATAGTTAAACATGTTCCCGGTGCGCGGGAGCGGGACCGGCAGATGGCCATGGCCCGCAAGGCTTTGGACTGGGACCGACAAATGTCTTTGGCCCTGGACCCGGTACGCGCTCGCGAGATCCGGCAATCCTCCCGGCCGCAAACCGCCGAGGTCTGCACCATGTGCGGCGATTTCTGCGCCATGAAAGGCATGTCCGAATACCTCAAAAAGTAGGGGCGTATTGCGATACGCCCCCACGGTCTGTCAGAGAATTATTTAAAAGAAATTCAAAGGGTTAAATTGTAGGGGCGTATTGCGATACGCCCCTACGGTCTGTCAGAGAATTATTTAAAAGAAATTCAAAGGGTTAAATTGTAGGGGGTATGGCAATACGCCCCCACGGTCTGTCAGAGAATTATTTAAAAGAAATTCAAAGGGTTAAATTGTAGGGGCGTATTGCGATACGCCCCCGCAACCGAAGTTACGGCATTTTCCAGGTAACACCCAGCATGGTGGTGAGATTTTGATTCTTGTCCTGGGTGGCGTCCCCGGTGGTGACGGGCTTATCCAGCATGGTCCATCCCGGCGGACTGTTTAAAGTCCGCTCGCCTTTGACGGTTAGGTCAAAGGTAAACGGCCCCTCATCGAGTCCCAAACCGAAACTTAAACCTGCGACCTCCGTGGCGTGCGTGATTAAGCTCGCCTTCTCGGTGGCGGTATCGACGGTAGTACCGTGGCTTTGATAAGAGATCTTCAGGCTGGAAAAGCCCAAACGCAGCACCAAGTTTTCGATCAGCGCATATTGGGCGCCGAAGGCGACGCGGGTAAAGCCGGAATCAGCGATGATTTCCGCGTCGGGCAACGCACCGAACGGTTGGTCCTGCCGGCTCTTGGAGGAGCCCAAATGATATTCCATGGTAATCAGGGAACGTTCGGCAGGCACAAACGCCACCCCGATGCCGATGGACGAGGAAACCGTTTCAATAAGAGGTTGGGTGTAAAGCCCGTCCGTGCCCAGCAGCAGCAGTCGACCGGTGGGGTAGGGATGGTCGAAGCCGCGGTTGTTGAACGCCACGCCGAAACGCAAGTCGTCGTTGTGCACCATGGGCAGACGGACCCGGAAGGAAAGTTCGTAGTCCAGGTTGTCGAGGTTCATGCTCAGATGGTCGGCTTCACCCGGAAGCCCATCCTCGGCCAGCGAATGGAACCATTGTTGGTTTCTATATCCCGCCACCAGCGCCACTTCCATGACCGATTGAAAAGAATACACGCCTTCAAATTCCGCCTGCCAGGGTAATGTCCGGCCGTCAAATTGGGAATTGGGGAGCGCGCCGGCCAAATCGGTCGGTTGAAACAGGGTGCGTTCGTTTTGGCGTTCGCCTCGGGCCAGGACCCCCAAGTCGAGAAAGTCCTGCGCGTCAAAAAGGGACTCGGTGCGACAAACCGCGCCGAATTCGGCACCGAAGGCACCTGCAGTGCGTTGGTAGTTTAGGAACAGGGAAGGCCAATCCGTGATGCCGGGACGCCAATCTGGTTCTTGCCAGCCGCTTTCCCAGGCAGCAGAACCGGAGATGCCGGCACCCAGGGCCACGTGGGGGTCCAACAGCCACGAGGAACGGATCGTGCCGCCGCCGGATTGTTCGCGAAACGTGTTCCCCGAATCCGTAGAGGTGCGCTGGGTAAAGGAACCCTCGGGTATGAGCTGCAGGGTGACCTCGTCATTTAAAGACAGCAGGGCGCCGCCGTAGCCTCCGGGCTGGTCCTGATTCAAACCGGAAATCCAAGCCAGGGATTGGCGGGTATAAATCGTGGAGGGTGTCAGGGAGTTGCCGAAGGGGTCGACGTTGGTCCCGCTGCCGTCAGCGCCGGTGGCAAACTCGGCGATGCGTTGATGCGGTTCCAAAGTGAAGCTCAGGTCCATACGGTTTTTCTTGGCGACAAAAGCTGCCCCGGCCGGGTTGCCGAGGTTGAAAAGATTTAACCGGGTGTTGTCTTCCTCGATGGCCAAGGTCGCCTGACCCAAGCCTTGCACCACCGCGTCCTGAGCCCAGGAAACGCCGCTTAAAGCCAAACAGGTCAACAAGGCAGCAGACGAAATAAAACGCATATAAATACAGGACTCCTCTGGTAACTGGACTGAATTGCCGATGATACCCTTGGGTTTGAGGGATTGTCAAGCGTTCACTTGACGTCCTTGGGAGTTTTTTGTTATAGTTCCCCAACGAATCTGGATTTTTTCCGGACCCATGGGTTTTACCGAGCTGGGCAGAACCCAAGAAGGACGTTTCCCTATGCCCCAAGTGTGGGTGCGGTTTCATGACCAGAGGGATTACCCCATCATCATCGAGCCCGGCATACTGCCGTCGGTCGGTGCTTGGGCGCGGCGCCGGACAACCGGACGCACGGCCTTGATTGTCACCCATCCGCGTTTGCTGCGTCTTTTCGGCCCGGCCGTGAAGGGCTCTTTGCAGGCCGCCGGTTTTTCCGTGCACGTCCAGTGCGTCCCCGAAGGTGAAAAAACCAAATCTTTGGAAACGCTCAACCGGGTTATTGGCGTCATGCTGCAAGCGCGCCTGGATCGGCGCACGCTGGTAGTGGCTCTGGGCGGGGGTGTGATCGGCGATTTGGCGGGTTTGGTGGCCGCGACCTTCATGCGGGGCGTAGATTTTATCCAGCTTCCGACCACGTTGCTGGCCCAGGTAGATTCTTCCATCGGCGGCAAGGTGGCCGTAAACCATGCCCTGGGCAAAAACATGATCGGCGCGTTTCATCAGCCGCGTCTTGTTTTGATAGACCCGCTGGTTTTAAAAACATTGCCCCTGCGGCAATTTCGTTCAGGTTTGGCGGAAGTGATTAAGTCTGCCGCCATTGCCGATGATAAGCTCTTTTCGTTTTTGGAACGACAAATGCCGGAAATTCTGAAGAAAAACAGCAAAATTCTAACCCAGATTATCCAAAAAACCTGCGCCATCAAGGCCCGAATTGTGGCGCAGGACGAAAAAGAAGGCGGTTTGCGGGCGATTTTAAACTATGGCCATACCGTGGGACACGCCTTGGAAGCCTATCATCATTATAATAAGACATATTTACATGGGGAGGCCGTTTCCCTGGGCATGCTGGCGGCTGTCCGGTTGGCCGTGTCCGCCGGGGTGGCGGATATCCGGACACAACAGCGTCAGGAACAAATACTTCGTCAGGCTGGGCTTCCGGGCCAAGGTCAAGGCGAGAAAATCGAAGAAATAATTAATCTCATGAAATTTGACAAAAAAGCTAAAGACGGGAACCTGAATTTTGTATTGACACCCAAAATTGGCCATGCTAGGATATCGAATAAATTGACGCCTTTTTCCGTACGCCGGGCGATAAAAACCGTTGTCTCGGGTAGCCGGACGGCGGAGGGTAACAATGGCCAAAGATGATTCCGGTTTTGCGGAAATTGAAGAATATACCAGAAAATTAACACAAAACCCAGAATCTTTGGTTTTTGTTTCTTTAGCCGAGGCTTATCGCAAAAGCGGCATGTTGGATGAAGCCGTTGAAACCTGCCTGAAAGGCCTGCAGGTACATCCAACCTATATGAGCGCCCACATGATCCTGGGTCGGGCGTATTTGGAAAAGGGAAGTTTTGAGGAAGCGGCCACGGAATTCACCAAAGTGGCAGGCGCCGATATTAACAACATCATGGCACATTCCCTGTTGGGGCAGACGTTCGTCAAACAGGGTAAATTTACCAACGCCATTGAAGAATATCAAAAAGTTCTAACGCTCAACCCGGATGACACCACCGCTCAGCAGATGCTCAAGCAGGCCTTGGAGCAGGCTAAGCACAACAGCCCGTCGGCACGGCCGGAAGAACCAGTTCCGCCGTCAGCGCCTGCGGCCCAGGTTTTGGACACGAAAAAAGAATTGTCCCAGGCCGAAGCGTTTACCCAGCAGGGCGATGTCGACAATGCCATCAAGATCTATCGCTTGATCTTGGAGTCGGACCCGGAAAATTTAGTGGTCCGGCAACGGTTGAAGGATTTGGAACTTCGGAAAGTTCAAGCCGGCACGGAAAGACACGCTCCGGAGCGGGGGAAACCCGAGAATCTAGGCAGTTTCCGCGACAACGACAAGATTACTTCGGATGATATTCTTTCGGTTATGAAGGATACGGTTCCGAAACCGCCGGAAAAAAACAAACCGGCGGCACCGTCTGCGGCGGAACTCAAGCCCGCAGTTCCGGCAGCACCGCCTGCGGCAGAAATCAAACCGGCGGCGTCGGCGGCACCTGCACCGGTGGTTGAACCCAAGCCGGCTAAAACTGCCGAAGAACCGGCGGCGGTTTCGGCGGACGTTACGACGGCCTTGAACAAGCTGGTGGCTACGGACGGCATCGTGGGCACTTTGCTTATCGACGAGCAGGGCGCGTTTTTAAACAGCACGTTTAAAAGCAAACTGGATGTCGCGGAAGTGTCCAAAACCGCGGCCGTGATTTTTGAAAAAACCGACCGGGCCGTACAAGCCATGCAATACGGCAAGCAGGTCAAACAGATTTTGATCACCGGCGAGCACGGACAGATCTTTTTCAACAAGTTCGGCCATCGGATTCTGGTTGTGCAGGCCGACGAGAACATCAACATCGGCAAGATGCGTTTGGCCATGAGCGACGTCAACAAGGTTTTGCGCTGAACCTAAAGCGCGTGACGGGCTGGGATGCACGGGTGAATCTATGGATTTTAAACCACTGCTAAACGAGATCGTCAACACCGTGGATGGCGCCATCGGAGCCGGGTTGGTGGGCACCGACGGCATTGTTATTGACCAGGTGTCGACCAAAGGCGTATTCGACATCAGCGCGGTCGGCGCGGAGTATGCCACGATCATTAAAAACGCTAAAAAAGCC
>JAAXVQ010000371.1 GCA_013335425.1 Candidatus Firestoneibacteriota bacterium
CCTCTTTCACGACCGAGTTGAAATCCGCATAGAGCTTCGAGATGATACCGGATACCTGCGTTCCCACCTCTACGGTGATCACGGCGTTGATAGTCCCCGTCGCCGTGACGTACATCGTAATGTTGCCCTGGGATACTTTGTCAAATCGGAACTCGTAACCCTTGCTGCCGCCGCGGAAGAAGATGAAAAATGCGGCCAGGGCCAGAACAACAACTGCAGCTGAAACAATAACACGCTTCTTCATACAGATTCCTTTGAGAGTACGCACTAGGAGAACCAGGAACACGCAGCCCCTGTCTACCTCCTGTTAGACACACAGGCTTGATGATTGGTTTAGTGGGCCGGTGTGGCAGGGATGGCTGCAGATCTCACATATGACGAGCGAGCGGGGCTGGCCGGGATGTGGTTGATTCGCTGAGCCACACCTCAAATATGCGCTCTTTTCCGATGAATTTGCTCACGCCCAGAGGGAGTGTCCGGAGTCCCCCAGTGCGCTGACCGCTGCCTTTCGGCTATGCCCCCCGAAAGATTGTCTCCTCCCGTTCCACCCATTTCGCGCATCCCCAGAGGCTGAGCCCTGCCCGCATTACCACCGAGACACCCACTCCCGGCTCCAGCCCAACCCCCACACCCTCCCGCTGGCCGCGGCTCCTGCTCACCGAGCCCGGGGACCGGCGTCGGGCTTTGGATATCCTCATGGCTCATTATGCCGGACAAGGGCGCGTTTGGGACTATCCTGAAGAACATTTGCAAAAGATGCTGGCCCTGCGGGTGGACATTGAATCCATGACCGCGAAGCAATCCAAAGATTTTTTACTCCCGGCGGCATCCCGCTAATCCCGCTTTATCCGCGGAACGTTCCCCGAAACAAGAAATTTTAAAATCCCCTGGCAATTCCTGATCAGTTTGATTACAATAACGCCCGATTTTCCGGCTTGCCCGGATGACTTTTTTGAAGGAGTTCAAAGCCATGTCGAAGATTGAGAACGCCCGCACGGAACTGGTTCAAATCTTGGAAAAAACGGAGAAAGGCAATTCGCCTTTTGAACGGGAGATCCGGCAGTTGGCGTTGCCGGTGGTCAAGGCTTTCGTGGAAGGCGGGCGCGTGGCGCCGGCTCATTTCGGCGACTCTTCGGAAGCTCTGCCGGAGAACAAGGAAGCCGCCGGAGTACCCGCAGGCTTTCCGGGTTTGTACCCGGTGACGGGTACGCGCGTTTTGCAGGCCGAGACGGTCAACCGTCCGCAGGCCTCGGGCAAACGCGTGGCGGTGCTCTTTTCCGGCGGCCCGGCGGCCGGAGGGCACAACGTGTTGGTGGGCTTGAAAAAAGTTCTGGGCCCGCAAAACACCCTGTTGGGCGTGAAGAACGGACCCAAGGGGCTGCTGGAAGGCAAGCTTTTTGAAATCACCGACGAGGCTTTGGCCAATATTCTCAATACGGGCGGGTTCGATTTTTTAGGTTCGGACAGGACCAAAATCAAAACCAGCGAACAATTCAATCAGGTCAAGACCGTCTGCCACGATCAGAAAGTGGATGCCCTGGTGGTGGTCGGCGGCGACGATTCCAATACCAACGCGGCGGTGCTGGCCGAGTATTTGTTTAAAAACGTGCACGCGGACGGACGCGGGGTGCAGGTGCTGGGTGTGCCCAAGACCATTGACGGCGACTTGCAGGAAGAAACCCTGCTGCCCATTTCCTTCGGTTTTGACACGGCAACCAAGACCTATGCGGAATTGGTGGGGAACATTCTGCAGGATACGCCTTCCTCGCGCAAGTATTGGCATTTCATCAAGCTCATGGGACGCAGCGCCAGCCATGTGGCCCTGGAAGTGGCCCTGCAGACCAAGCCGGCGGTCACCTTCATTTCCGAAGAAATCGAAGCGCGCCAATACTCGCTGGCGCACATTATCGACATCATCGCCCGGGCGGTGGCTAGGCGCGCGGGCAGGGGCATCAACCACGGTGTGGTGCTCATCCCCGAGGGGTTGATTGAGTTCATTCCTGAAATGAAACGTCTGATCAAGGAATTGAACGAGGTCATGGCCGCTTCGGAAAAAATGCTCAGCGAAATCAACACCATGGCGGATAAAAAGCATTTCATTTACGGCAAGATCTCCCCGGAGGCCACCAAGTTGATGGCTTCGCTGCCGGATGAGTTTGAAAACATGCTGTTGTTGGACCGCGACTCGCACGGCAATTTGCAGGTTTCTCAGATTCCGACGGAAAAATTGCTGATCGAAATGGTCACCACCCGCCTGCATGAAATGAAAACCGACCCCAAACCGTTTTTTGGCCAGGGAGCGGGGCAGATTGATCTCAAACCCGAGGAAGTGGAGCGCTTTGTAAAATCGAAGTTCGCCAGCAACAACCACTTTTTCGGTTACGAGGGACGCTGCGGCGCCCCCAGCCGTTTTGACGCGGCTTATTGCTTCAACCTAGGGATCACGGCGGGTTCTTTGGTTTTGGCAGGCAAGACCGGCTACATGGCCGCGGTTACCAATCTGGAGCACGGCGGCCGGGCCCTGGCCCTGCCTTTGACGGGGTTGATCCACCTGGAACGCCGTCACGGCAAGGATGAAATGGTGATTGAGAAGGCCTTGGTGGAACTGGAATCCCCAGCGTTTAAATTTTTCAACGCCTGCCGTGACCGTTGGTCACGCGAAGACTGCTTTGCTTCGCCCGGACCGCGCCAATTGTGGGGCCCGGTTTCCAGCCAACTGCCCATGACCGTGGCTCTGAATCAGGGTTATACGGGTTTGCATTTTGATCTGGGAGAGGAAGTTAAACTGGTTTAGGTGTGATGCGCCTTTGCCCAGAACAATCAAGCCTTAAGGAAAAAAGGCGGAGCTAAACAAGAGGCCCTCCCGGGAAAACCAG
>JAAXVQ010000372.1 GCA_013335425.1 Candidatus Firestoneibacteriota bacterium
GTTTATGAGCAAGGTCATAGCGATTGTCAATCAAAAGGGGGGCGTAGGCAAGACCACCACGTCCATCAACCTGGGCGCGGCTTTGGGCGCGCGCGGCAAGAAAACCCTTCTAATCGACATTGATCCCCAGGGAAACACCACCGTGGGCCTGGGCTTCAACAAGGAAAAATTGGAATCCAGCATTTACGATGTCCTCATCGGGCGCAAGTCCATGAAGGAGATCATCCTGCCTACGGAGTCCAAAAACCTCGACATTGCCCCGGCCAACATCCATCTTTCCGGCGCGGAAATCGAGCTGGTCAACGCCATTGCCCGCGAGACCAAGCTGCGCCAGGCCCTGGCGCCCATGAAACATGAATACGATTTTATTCTTATCGATTGTCCGCCGTCGCTGGGGTTGCTCACCCTCAACACCTTAACCGCCGCCGAGACCGTGTTCATACCCATCCAATGCGAATTTTATGCGCTCGACGGCGTGGGGCAACTGTTGCGCACCATTATTTTGGTGAAAAACGGCTTGAATCCCTCCCTGCGCATCGAAGGCGTGCTTTTGACCATGTGCGATTTGCGGACCAACCTGTCCGTGCAGGTCATGCAGGAAATCAAGAAACGGTTCCAGGAAAAAGTCTACAACACCGTCATCCCCAGAAACATCAAGATTTCCGAAGCCCCGAGTTTCGGCAAGCCCATCCATGAATACGACGAACGTTCAGCCGGCGCCGTGGCGTACTTGAAATTGGCCGAGGAAATGATCCTGCGCAACGAACCTCTGACCGTGCCGCCGGTCGCCCCGGAATCCGGGGACGGTTTTCCGGCAGCCAACAACTGAACCGGGTTTGGATCTTAAGCGGGGCATACCCAAAGGAGTGACCAGGTCATGAGCAGACAAGCATTGGGAAAAGGGTTGGAAGCCTTGATTCCCATGGACGGTAACTTGGACGGACTTCCGGCTGCAACTTCCAACCGGCAGGAGTTGCCCATAGACGTGATCGCCCCCAACCCGTTTCAGCCCCGGCGGGAGTTCCAACCCCACGAGTTGGAGGAGTTGGCCGCGTCCATTCGGGAAAAAGGCGTGATGCAGCCCATTATCGTGCGTCCGCGTCCGGACGGGACCTATGAATTGGTGGCCGGCGAACGCCGTTTGCGCGCCAGCAAGCTCGCAGGCATGGGGCAGATTCCGGCCATTATCCGTGACGTCAATGACGGCGACAGCCTGGAAATGGCCCTTATCGAGAACGTACAACGCGAAGACTTAAATCCCGTGGAAGAAGCCCGGGCTTACCAGCAGTTGATGCTCCAGTTTCAGCTCACCCAGGAAGAAATGGCCGTCAAAGTGGGCAAGGACCGCTCCTCGGTGGCCAACACCCTGCGTTTGCTTAAGCTGCCTTTGCCCGTGCTGGATATGGTGGGGGACGGGCGCATCAGTGAAGGGCATGCCCGCGCGCTGATGACCCTGGAAGACGAAAGCGCCATGCAGACCTTGGCTGAAAAGGTGCTGAGGGAGTCTTTGTCCGTGCGTGAAACCGAACGTTTGGCGCAGGGCAACAAGCCGGCCAAGCCCGCCAAACCCCGCAGTGCCAAGGGGGAAATCAAAGACCCGCATGCGCGGCACTTGGAAGAGGAGTTGCGCAGGAAATTGGGCACGCACGTTAAGGTGTCTCCCCGCAACGGCCAAAAAGGGAAGATCGAAATTGAGTACTACTCCTTGGAAGATCTGGACCGGATTGTTTCTCTCATGGGGTAAGCGTGCGGGCTGAAAAAAATTCACAAAATAATTGACCGGGATTAGAAAAAATTATATCATTATCCTGGGTTTCATGCTTTTAAGGTTTTTACCGATACTTAGCTTAATTTGAGTCCGAGACCGGCTTTTGGGGGGAGTTCTTGGCTGCGCTCCCGGGCTTTAAGTAGCGGCATCAAGGCAAAAGAGGGAAGCATGGCTTCTTCCACGGAAAAGAAACATTCAATCACATTGATGTTGATCCCCCACAATGCCGCCAAGACCTATTGTCTTCAGACGTCCACGCCGTTTTTGGTAATTATCGGGCTGCTTTGGCTGGCAACGGTCGGGGTGGCTTCCTATGTGCTGACCCAACGCGTTAACTATGAAATGGTCAAGCGGGCCAACATTCAATTGACCGAGAAAAACGCTTATTTTATACAAGAACTTGTGAAGTCCCACGATGCTTTCCAGCGGGTCGCGAAAATGGAAGACGAACTCCAGGCCATGCTGCAAATGAAGTCCCGCAAGGCCGTGCTCGAGTATACCGGCGAGGGCGGCCCCACGATGGCGGACCAGGTTTCGCTCATGAAAACCCTGAAAAACCGCCCGGCGATCACGGCCAACGAATTTGACTCCAGCCTGGGATATTTGCGCAAATCCGCCTCGGAAAATCTGGAAACCTATAATGAATTGAAAAAATACGTCGCCACCCAGCGTTCGCTGCTGGCGTCCCGCCCCACGGCCTGGCCGGTCCGCGGCTGGATCACCTCCCGTTTCGGCATGCGCCAATCGCCTTTTTGGGACGGGCTGACGTTTCACCAGGGCTTGGACATTGCCAACGAAGAAGGCACCTCGGTAAAGGCTCCGGCCGACGGCGTGGTGATTTATTCGGGCTGGCAGGGCAGCTACGGAAAACTGGTCGTTTTGGACCACGGCTACGGGTATTCCACCCGTTATGGGCATCTGCAGCGCTGTCTGGTGAACGTGGGGCAGCGCGTGAAGCGCGGACAGGTGGTCGCCTTCCTGGGCGATACCGGTCGCTCAACGGCGCCCCATTTGCATTATGAAATCCGTGTGCACGGCGTACCCGTGGACCCCCTCAAATATCTCAAGCAATAACCGGAGTTTTTCATGTCGGAAAATAAAAT
>JAAXVQ010000040.1:0-7543 GCA_013335425.1 Candidatus Firestoneibacteriota bacterium
TTGGCGGCCATTATCCTGGGCGGGCCCATGAATGTCAGCGACCAGGATCACCTGCCGCATTTAAAAGCGGAGTTGGAATTTATCCGCGGCTTATTGGCGGCGGAAATCCCAATACTGGGCGTGTGTTTGGGCGCCCAAATGTTGGCGGCGGCCATGGGGGCTCAGGTTGGACCCGGTCCCCACCCGGAGATCGGATACATGGACGTAACGCTCACCCCGGTCGGCGCCGAAGACACGCTGCTGAGCGGTTTTCCCATGGCTTTGCCCGTGTTTCAATGGCACGCCCAAGGCTTTGACCTGCCGCCGCGGGCGGAACTTTTGGCCACCAGCGAAGCCTTTCCGAATCAGGCGTTTCGGTCCGGCAAGGCTTGGGGGTTTCAGTTTCATCTGGAGGTCACCCCGGCGATGGTCCGACAATGGGCGCAGGACAGCCAGGCGGAACTTTCCCGGGCCGGGGTCAGTGAAACCCGGCTGGCCGAGCAAAGTAACGCTCAGGCGCAGATGGTTTCGCTCTATGGCCGGCGGGTCATCCGCCGCTTCTGGGATTCTTTGGCGGAAATATGAGCGGGTCGGCACCAAAACGTCCCTTGAAGTACTGGTTTTTTTTAACCTGCGTGGGTGCGGGGATTTTTGTGGGGACGTTTTGGTTTTTTTTAGGTATGTTTCTGCTGCTGGGGCGCGATCCGGCTTGGTGGCAGGTGGTGGCGACGCTGGCCCCGGGAACCGGCATTGTATTTTTAACCATTATGGCGCGGCATCATCCGCGCCCCTATAGCGTCGGGCTGATGCTCCTGGGCGTGTTGCCGTTGTTTTTGGTACATTTTTCTTCGGCTTGGCGCTTGCGTTTGGGGTTTGGTTTGCCTTTGTTGTGCGTGGGCGCCGGCTTGTGGCTCTGGCAGGGCGGTGCGCCTGTGCCGGAAGGGGATCCCGGTCATGGATGAGAAAATGCACGTGCTGCAAAGCACGTTGCTGTGCACGGATTTGACGAAGGGCCAGATCAAGAAATTGGCCGCCATTGCTGCGTTTGAAGAGTTCGAAAGCGGGGAGCCGCTTTTTGAGGAAGGCGAGAAGGCGCAGGGGCTTTATATCATCACCTCGGGGCGGGTTAAAATTTTCAAGCTTTCTGCCGGAGGCAAAGAACAGATTCTGAATGTTTTTGGTGCCGGTCAAACCGTGGGGGAAGCGGCCATGTTTGCCGGCGGGTATTTTCCGGCCAGTGCTCAAGCAATAGAGCCGGTGCGCGCGCTTTGGCTGGGCCGGGAACGTTTAATCAAACTCATGGCCTGGGAACCGCGCCTGGCCATGGGCATGATGAGCGTGATGTCGCGGCGTCTGCATCATTTCACCCAAATGGTGGACGAACTCTCGCTGCACGACGTACCTATGCGCGTGGTGAGCTATTTGCTGGAGCATGTCAACACCCGGCAGCCCGATTTGGTCCGTTTGGACATCAAGAAGACGGAATTGGCTCAGCGTTTGGGCATGGTGCCGGAAAGCCTTTCGCGGGCCTTGTCCAAATTGTCGCGCATGAAATTGATCCGCAATCTCGGGCCGAGCATCCGCCTTTTGGATCGGGAAGGGTTGGAACGGTTTGTGCGGGAAGGCAAATAATATTTTCGGCGCTCGGCAGTCACTTTAAGAAAGTCAGGTGAATTCGTTCATGGCAAGATATGTGTATCATTGCGCGTGTTGCCAAAAAAAATTTGAAGTCGAGAAATCCATGGCGCTCTCCGGTTTGGCGGAAAAATGCCCGATTTGCCAACAGACGGGCGAACGGGTGTTTACGGCTCCGGGCATCGCCGTGAAAGGCAGCCCGGTGCGAACCCCTTGCGCCGGCGAGGTTTCCGGCCCATCGGAATGTTCCGGCGGATGTTGTCATGGAAATTGCTCGCTGCATTGATAAGCAATTTGAAGATTTTATTGAAGGGACAAACGGAAATTTCGATGAATTATCGTTGAAATTTAGGCTGAAAAAAGATATCATGGCTTGGTAAATGGCACGTGGGATCATTAGCGACACCAAGAATTTAAGGATCATCTATGCCAAAACAACAAAGTCTCAGCCAAACCATTTTTCAGTTTGTGTTCGTTTTTGTGTCAGGTATATTGATCATCAATATGCTTTCGGTTTTTCTTGCCTTGCGTTCCTACCAAAGAGATGAATTTTTAATGCGCGGACAAGCCTTGGTTAAAAATTTGGCTTTCAACAGCCGTAAACCGCTTCAGACCGCAGATCGTGCCAAATTGGAAGATTTAATCGGCAACCTTCTAAAGGGCGATGATGTCCGTTGGGCCTCGATTTTGGATGTCAAAGGCGCTGCCGTGGTGGAGCGGAAGCCTGAAGGACAAAAATGGGAAGACGGGGACTTGCTTAAAGGCCGTACCGGGGTTCCGGTCTGGATTCGAAAATATAAGCTGCCTTCCGGAGAAGCCGTCTTGGATTTTCAAGTGGAAATTACAACCTCGGACAACAATGCCGCCCAAGGCGCCGCTGCCGGCTCGGCTTTGGAGCTGGGGTTGCTCAGCGACATGGGGAATTCCGGCGCGGATACGGAAAAAACCGCCGTGCGCGATGCCCGCCGTCGCTTGGGGATGGCGCATTTGGGTGTTTCGGAAGATCGTTTTCAATCCAATGAACACAAAATACTTTTGCAGATGGCCGCGATCTTGGCGGTGGCTCTGACGCTGAGCTTTTTTTATTTCCGCGCACAATTTATTCGGCCGATCATCGGGACCGTCAGCCGTTTGGCGGCGTTCATGAAGGACATTGCGGCGCGCGAAGGGGATTTGACTTCGCGCTTGGACATCCACCGCGACGATGAGTTGGGGGAACTGGCCCAGTGGTTCAACAGCTTCATCGAAAATCTGCAGCGTATTGTTAAAAATACCATTGGCTTGATTGATCAAATGACCGCTGCGCTGGAAGAACTTTCCTCCACCGCTGAGGAACTCAATGCTACGGCGGATGAGATCAATTCCACGGTGCAGGTGTTTACCCACGACTTGCAAAATCAGGAAGAAGAAACTTCAGCGGCCACGACCATGATCGACGGCATTGCCACCAAACTGCTCAATGTGACCCGCGAAGCCGAGGCGGCTTCGCAGACTTTTGAGGAAACCAAGAACGTTTCGCAGCGCGGGGGCGATACCGTGCGCCAATCGGTCAGCAAAATCAACAGCATCGCGGATAACATGAACGTGATCGAAGAACGCATGCAGCATCTGCAGGGTTCTTTGGCGGACATCGCCGGCTTTGTGGAGACCATCCAGGGCATTGCCTCGCAGACCAACCTGCTTTCATTGAACGCCGCCATCGAGGCGGCTCGCGCCGGGGACGCCGGACGGGGATTTTCAGTAGTTGCCGAGGAAGTCCGCAAACTGGCGGAAAATGCCGCCAACGCTTCCCAACAAATTCAGACTTTGATTTTGCAAATTCAAACCGAGACGCGCGAAACGGCCGACGCCACCCGTGAAGGCACCAACGCCGTACAAAGCGGGAGGGATACCATCCATTTGGCCGGTGAATCGCTCGGCAAGATCTTGGAAACCGCGAACCAATCGGCGGTTGTCTCCATGGAGATTTCCCGGGCACTGATGCAGCAAACGGATGTTTTGAAGAATATGCTCCAGAGCGTAAGGACGGTTCAATCCTTGGGCAAAAATAATTTCACAGCCGCGCAAACCATGGCTGCTTCGGTGGAAGAGCAAACCGCTTCGTTGGAACAGATTACCATGGCGATTCACCGCTTGGCGGAAGATGCCCTGAAAGTCAGGGATTTGGTGGTTAAGTTTAAAGTGAGCAATTAGAAGCGGGGGACGGCGCATGAAAGCATTTCCGTCGATTTTTTTAGGTCTGGGAGCGTTTGGGTGTTTCCTGCCCGCGACCATGGCTGCCGAAAGCAAGGTGGTGGCGGTTTTAAGCAGGGCTCTGGCGCCTTATGAAACAGCCTTGAAAAATTTTCAACAGGACGGACGTTTCGCTGTCCAGGTGGTCAATTTGGAAGGCGATATGTCGAAAATCGGAGAGATTCAGGCTGCCTTAGCGGCTGAAAAACCCGTGGCGGTTCTGGCGTTGGGCACTGAAGCGGTCAATGCTATAAAAAATTCGCCGCCGCCGGGCTCGGCGTTGATTTTTTCCATGATTCTGGATCCTATGGAAATTCCCGGCCGTAAAGTTTCCGGGGTGGTTATGCAGATTCCCACGGGCGAGCAATTTGCGCGTTTGGCCAAAATGCTGCCGGGGGCGAAACGAGTAGGGGTAGTGTACAACCCCAAATTTTCAAAAAAGAGCATTCTGCAGGCACGTGATGTCGTGGGGCAATACGGCATGTCGCTGATGCCCATTGCTGTGGAAAATTTCGATGAGATTCCGGGGGCGCTGTCAAACCTGACCAACGATAAAGTGGATGTGCTCTGGTCGGTCGTGGATAACTTGGTGGCGCAACCGTCGGCCATCAGTCAGATTATAGAACATGCCCATAATGAGAAGGTGCCGTTTATCGGTTTGTCCATGTATCACGTCAAGGCCGGTGCTTTGGCGGCGTTTGCGGTCGATTATTCGGACTTGGGAAAACAGACAGCCGAACTGACGGCCAAGGTGGTCGCCGGTGAAGCGTCCAATCGCATCGAAACGCCGCGTAAGATCGTGGCTTATGTAAACGACACCGTACAAAAACAATTGGGGTTGAACTTGTCCGATTTTCCAGACGTGCAAATCCTGCGCTAGCCCGAAAGCGGGCACGCTTCAAGGAGAAGAAGGGTATGGCTGAAAAGCGCAACTTGCAGAAAACCGTAATTTTCTTCGTTTTTCCCTTCATCGGCTTGACATTTCTGATGAGCGTCTTTTTGAGCTTTTATTACCAACAGATCTACATCAAAGCGGAATTCTTGGAACGGGGCCAAGCTTTGGCGCGCCATATGGCTTTTAATTGCCAGAAACTTATGGATTATGCCAACCATGATACTCTCTATGAATTGGTAGACAGCCTCATGAAGGAAGCCGATATTTCCTGGGTGGCCGTAACCGACGCGGGCGGCAAGGTTATTGTGCAAAACGGGGCAACGGACATCAACTTCGCCTCAGGTTCTCCGGTAGGTGCGTCCGCAGCCGGTGATGTTCAGATCAGGGAAATCCAACAAGCCGGCAAACAAGAGGTTTATGACCTGGAAGTTTTGGTCCTGCGTGAAGGCGGGCGCGGTGAAAAGATGGGCTCCGTCCATGTGGGCCTTTCCTTGCGGGCGTTGAGCGGCATGCGCTGGAAAATTTTCTGGCAGTTAAGCGGTGTTTTTTTAGTCTCCTTGCTTTTGGGGTTCTTGGCCGTGAATTATTTCCGACGGTCGGTTTTAAGCCCCATCAACGAGTTGGTGGTGGTTATGCGGGACATTGCTTCGCACAAGGCCGATCTGACCCGCCGCTTGGAGTCCCAGCGTACGGATGAGCTTGGCGAATTGGCGCGATGGTTCAACAGTTTTATGGACAATATTCAGAAAATTGTGGGCAGTACCCTGGGTTTAATAGATCAAATGTCCACCTCGTTGGAGGAACTTTCCTCCACAGCCCAGGAACTCAGCGCCACAGCCGATGAAATTAACGGGACAGTGCAGACCTTCACCTTTGATCTGCAAAAGCAGGAACAGGAAACCACCGCCACCACGACTTCCATCGACCGGGTGGCCACCACGCTTCTGGAAATCACCCATAAGGCCGAGCAATCATCGGACGTTTTTGAGCAGACCAAGGACGTTTCCAAACGCGGGGGCGAAACCGTTCAGCAATCAGTCCAGAAAATCAACGGCATTGCGCAAAGCATGGAAGTGATCGAGGAACGCATGCGTCATCTGAACAGCTCTCTGGCCGATATTGCCGGGTTTGTCGAGACTATTCAGGGCATCGCCTCACAAACCAACTTGCTCTCGTTGAACGCAGCCATTGAAGCGGCCCGCGCGGGTGATACCGGACGGGGTTTTTCCGTTGTGGCCGAAGAAGTGCGCAAGCTGGCGGAGAACGCCGCCAACGCCTCCCAACAGATTCAAAGCTTGATCAATCAAATCCAAAATGAAACGCGTGAAACCGGGGAGGCGACCCGTATGGGTTCGCAAGCCGTGCAAAGCGGACGCGATACCATCCACTTGGCCGGGACTTCTTTGGACGAAATCATGCGCATGGCCAATCAATCAGCTTCGATTTCCGTCACGATTTCCAATGAACTCAACCTGCAAAGCGATGCACTCAAGGACATGATGAAGCGCGTCCGCAAGGTACAGACTTTGGGCAACAGCAACTTCACCGCGGCGCAAACCATGGCGGCTTCCTTGGAAGAACAGACGGCTTCCTTGGAACAAATCACCACCTCCATTCAGCGTTTGGCGGAAGATGCCCTGAAGGTCAAGGATTTGGTGGTCGAGTTCAAAGCGTAAGTGCGCCGCCCCAAGATGTGGGGGGGGCCGCTATTCAATATTGGGAGTCGAGCGCATGCACAAGGTTAAGCAATTTTGGAGTCAGGTGATCTTTCGGGAAGAAGTGCTGCCGGAGAGCGTTTTTGAAAACAGACTTTCACCGACGGAATTGAAGGACGGATACTTAAATTTGTCGAACATGGACATTCCGGCCTATTGTTTTCAGCAGGAAGACCTGATCAAAGTGCTGATGATCAACATCGGGGGCGATTCGGAAGAACCGGTGCTTTTTCGGTGCCATCAACGGAAGGCGCCGGGGAAAAAAGGGCGCACCTATAAGCGTCAACGGTTTTGGCCCATGGGTTTTGGGCTCAAGGAATGGTTTGCCAAACAACAGATCGAAGCCGGAGACTTGATTTTACTGGCGGTCTCAGCGAATAGTCATTATCTGATTTTCCGGGCGATTCGACCCAAATCCCTGATGATGTTGCATGACCGTCGCGCCGCCGAACGCCGTGACCTGGAAAGGCGTTTTGAAGACCGGCGCCGCATGATTCTCTATGTGCCGTTTGAACGCCGCAAACGCGATCGCCGCGACAATGAGCGACGTAAACACGATCGCCGTCTGAAACGGGGCGCGGCACCCAAGAAGTAAAGCCCGGCGTTCATCCCGCGGCATTTATTACAGCGGGTTTATCCGGGCATATGCCGCGATCCGCAGTTCTTGCCTGACTTTTCCCGGGTGCTCATTCCTTTTTAACTGTGAGGCGGCAGTATGATGTCGGTTTTCTTGTTTTTAGGCATGGGTCTGGGGGCGGGGGTTTTATCGGGCTTGCTGGGCATCGGCGGAGGCATCCTCGTCATTCCGGCGTGGGTGTATTTCGGGGGCCTGGGACAAAAAAGCGCGCAAGGCACAAGCTTGCTGATGATGTTGCCGCCCATAGGCCTCTTTGCCGCGTGGGAATATTTAAAGCGCGGCGAAGCCGAGATAATGACCGCCGTTTGGCTTTGCGCGGGATTTATGCTGGGCGGGTTTTTAGGAGCGCGCTGGAGTTTGGCGGTTCCGGAAATCCTGCTCCGGCGTTTTTTTGCGGTGTTTTTGATTGCGGTCGGCTTGCATATGCTTCTGAAAAAAAGAGCCTGCGCA
>JAAXVQ010000040.1:7553-10609 GCA_013335425.1 Candidatus Firestoneibacteriota bacterium
TTTTAGTCGGACCGCAGGGAAAGATACCAAGGGGGAGCTTATGAATAAAGGACGCGAATTTTCCAGGGAGATATTGCTCATTCCGCTGGGTAAGGTCCTGGTGGATGTGTTGGAGGAAATTGCGGTAGCCTTGCGCAAGGTTTACCAAGTACATGTCCGCATTGGACGTTCCGAGGAACCAGATACCCCGGCCTATTCGGATGAACGCCGCCAATTTATCGCGGAAAAACTCTTGGCATTGGTTTCTTCGCGCAAACGTGACAGTTTGGTGGCGGTGTTGGGCGTAGTGGACGCCGACATGTTCGCCGGTGAGAAAACCTTCGTCTACGGTTTGCATAACGCCGAGAGGGCTTCCGCAGTTTTGGCTTTGACGCGACTGCGGGAAGAGTTTTATAAAAAGCCATCCAAACGGGAACTCTTTTTACGCCGAGCGGTTACCGAGGCGATTTTTCAAGTTGGCCTGGCTTTGAATATTGAATGCCGCCAGAAAAAATGTGCGCTTGAACCCACCTCGGGTTTATGGAAACTGGATGAAAAACCTCAGAGTTTTTGTTCGGGCTGTCAGGCACAAGTTGAGGAAAAAATATTTCCCGCCAAACGCCAGGATCGTTTGTCACGGGGCGCGGGAACCGAAGAGGAAATTCTTAGTCAAGGACCTGACGGTGAAAAAGTTGTGATGCCTTCGTCCGGAACCGCACGCCCGGATCCGGAGGACGAAACTGAAGTTCTCGGACAAATGGCGGAGCCCGAAGGGCCCATGCCGGCGGAAATTGACGCCATTCACCCTGAAGCCACGGGTCCGGAAGAACCCTTGATTGCGGATGGACCCAAACCCCGTTCGTAATTTGCAGATTATTTCATCTCCCGGCGTAGGCGGCCGGGAGTTGGTGCCGCCGCTCTTGGCGCGTGAACTCCAGACGGCCGGGCATCCGACCTGGTTGGCTGCGCGTCCCGGGACGTTGGTGGAACGCTGGGGGTTGGACCTGGGGCTGCGGGTTTGGCCCACGAAGCTTCACGGGTATGCTGACCTGCGTTCGGTGCTGGCGTTGGCGGCGTTTCTTCGGCAGGAAAAAATCCAGATCATCCATGCCCATTGGTCACGTGACCTCTCCAACCTGATTCTTGCCTCGGGGCTATCGGGGCGCATTCCGATCGTCCTAACCAAACACGTCTATGCCACCGAACCCAAACGCGATCCTTTCCATACCTGGGTTTATCGGCATACGGATCGGGTTCTGGCCGTTTCGCAGGTGGTGGCGGAAAACGTCAGGCAAACCGTGCGCATTGAAACGGGCAAGGTGCTTACGGTCTACAACGGGTTGGATTTGCGCGAACGCTGGAACCGTTCGCGGGTTGCCACGGCGGATTTGCGGGCGCAATTCGGTGTTCCGGCCGGGGCTCCGATTTTGGGATTTGCCGGGCGTCTCAACGCAGGCAAGGGACCTCATTTGGTGCTGGAAGCCTTTGCACGGTTGGCTTCAAAATATCCGCTCTGGCATTTGGTGCTGGTGGGGCGGGCCGTGGGCGAAAGTGAAGAGAACTATTTGGCGGGTTTGCGGGAAATCATTCAGACCCGAGGGTTGGCGAGACGCGTTCACTTGGTCGATTACCGCACGGATATGCCTGAGGTGATGCGCACCTTTGATGTCCTGGCGTGTCCATCGGTATTTGAATCCTTCGGCATGGTCGTTATCGAAGCCATGGCCATGGGCTGTGCGGTGGTAGGTTCGGATTCCGGGGGAATTCCTGAAATTATTTCTTCGGGAGTCAACGGCGCGCTATTTGCAGCAGGCGATTCTCACGCTTTGGCGGTCAGTCTTGAACCGTTGCTGGCAAAGCCGGAAATCAGGCAGCGACTGGGTGAAGCGGGCTGGAAAATGGTCTGCGACCGCTTTAGCCTGGAACATTCGGCCCGGCAAGTTTATGAGATTTATCAAACGTTGCTGAAACCGCAACAAACCTAAATGAAGTTTATCCAACGCCGTACGGATGAATCAATGTCCGGCAAGTCGGCATCGTCAACATGCAAGGTCAACGGTTTTCAAAGCGAGGACGTAACTGCGAGGATGGCGTTATGCCTTTAATAAGATTTCTGCGTATTTTGGTTTGGCTTGCCTGCTTGGCGGGTTTCGGCGTTTGGATATATTGGAGTTTTTTAATCCCTCCCGGCGTGGGGCCTGATTTTGTTTCCCAGGGAGAATATCTTAACGTGGACGGCACGCAGGTTCACTTCTTGGAAAAAGGTATCGGCCCCACGGTTGTCCTTTTATCGGGTTTTCCTTTAAATGCCGAAAGTTATGCACGCTTGATGGAGTATCCTTGGCAAAATCGGCGTGTCATTGCCCTGGACTTGCCCGAACAGGGATATTCGGAAAAAAAAGGCCGGCCGCTTACCCCGGATGATTTGGCACTGACGTTGAAGTTGTTTTTGGATAAATTGGAAATTCAGGATGTCGATTTGGTGGGGCACGATTTGGGAGCGGGCGTAGCCATGGTTTTTGCCGCTTCCTATCCTCACCGGGTGCGCAAAGTGGTACTGTTGGCTCCGCCTTTGAACGGTTTGGCCACCGATACGCTGGGTCCTTGGTGGCGTTGGCCGGGGGTGGGCGAACTTTGGAGCTTCCTGTTTTTAAATCAAGCCTGGTATCGCCAATGGCTGATTCGTGGTTGGACTTCGCCGTATTCTTCCTGGCAGCCGGTGGTGGAGCAATATTTTCGCCCTTTGAGTACCTTCAACGGTCGACGGGGGTTTTTAGCCGTTCTGCGGGGATGTGGAGGTTTCGCTTACGGTTTTTACCAGGAACGTTTGAAGGTTCCCACTTTGGCAATACGCGGTGAACACGATCCCTTTTGCCTTCCCGGACCGCTGCAGCGCATGCAGGCGGCTGTCCCCCAAGTCACGGTGAAAACCCTGCCGCAGGTTGGTCATTTCCTTCCGGAGGAAGCGCCCCGGCAGACCTATGAAAACATTAAGGCGTTTTTAGAGATGAGCAGATCCTTGGAAAACGCCATGCCGTCGGTTGTGCCGACACCTCTACCTGTACTTAAACGCAACT
>JAAXVQ010000373.1 GCA_013335425.1 Candidatus Firestoneibacteriota bacterium
CTGGGCATTATGCGCCTAAAGCGGGCTGACCTGCTCCCTGGGGACTTTGTCCGGCATGGACTTCGGCACCAGGCTCTTCCAGAAAGGCGCGGATGGCTTCACGCACATGCTGCACCAAACCGGCTTTGTCATTGGCGGGCCAGCGGGAAATGTCGATGGGCTTTAGAAAGGTAATGGCGATGGTGCCGGGACGCACCAACAGGGATTCTTTGGGCAGAACCTCGCGCGCGCCTTGGATAACCACCGGCAGGATGGGCAACCCGGCTTCCAACACCACGGTAAAGCTTCCCTGCTTGAATTCACCCAAAGTGCCATCGGCGCTGCGCGTGCCCTCCGGGAACAACACCATGGACATATGCGGCGTGCGCTTCAACCGCTCTGCGGCTTCGGAAAAAGTCATAAAGGTTTTGCGGGCATTGCTGCGGTCAATGGCGAAATGCCCGAGCGCGCGGATGCCCCACCCGAGAAAGGGGATGGAGAACAATTCTTTTTTGGCCATGAAGTAGAGATACAGCGGGGTGACGGAAATCAGGCTCTGTATGTCCAAGTTGCTCTGGTGATTGCCGAGGACCGAGTACTTGGTGTGGGGGGCGATGTTCTCCAACCCGCGCACGTTGAGGGTCACGCCGCCCACGGCCAAAATTTGGCGGCTCCAGAGTTTGCCGATGGCGTACCCGGCTTTGCGGGAAAACAAGCTGACGGCGATGCAGCCCAGACTGTAAACGCCCGTGGACAAAAACGTCCATGCCAGGGTGAGGTATCCGCGGAAAACAATCCCTGGGCGCTGCCCACGGTTTTGCGACGCAAACATGAATCCCCAGCTCCTTCATAAAGTTTAACTTTTGTTCCCGGACATCCCGGCACCCCCTATTTTCTACCTTGACGCCCTTGCCCATTCAAGTCAAAAAATAAAAATTATTGCATTATCATCGGCGGCGCTAAAAAAACGCCTTCGAATCCGCGAAAAGACCGGTCTGTAAAAAATCTTTATTTCGAACTGATTACTCGGAAGCGGGACGAAATAGTTTAAAATTGATGTCGTACTTGTGAACGCGCAGCCCCATGGCCCGTTCGGTCAAACCCAGGACCTTTCCGGCTTTGGCCATGTTGCCTTTGGACTCCTTAAGCGCGTCCACGATCATTTCCTTCTCCATGTTGTCGAGGCGCTCCTGCAGGGTGCCGTCGTAATTGGTGCCGCTGGAGGTGCTGCTTTGCAGGGTCGGCGGCAGTTGGTAGGAACGGATCACGCCGTCTTCGCAGAGCAGCACTGCGCGTTCCAGGCAGTTTTGCAACTCGCGGACATTGCCCGGCCAGTGATAGGACATGAGCATGTCGATCGCCGGCGTGGAAATGCGTTTGACGGTTATGTTGAACTTTTTCGAAAACTGCTCGATGAAATAATCCGTCAGCAACGGGATGTCGGTTTTGCGTTCCCGCAGGGGCGGCACCACGATGGGAAACACGTTGAGCCGGTAGTAGAGGTCCTGCCGGAACTTATCGGTCTGCATGAGTTCTTCCAGGTTGCGGTTGGTGGCGGCAATGATGCGCGTATCGACTTTTATGGGCGCGGCATTGCCCACGCGCTCCACTTCCTTTTCCTGGAGCACCCGCAGCAATTTGGTCTGCACCAAAGACGACACTTCCCCGATTTCATCCAGAAAAATGGTTCCTCCTTGGGCGAGTTCAAAACGTCCCGGACGGGACGCCACGGCCCCGGTGAACGCGCCGCGTTCGTGCCCGAAAAGCTCGCTCTCGATGATGCCCTCGGGCAGGGCCGCGCAATTGAATTTGACAAAGGGCTTGTCACGGCGTTCGCTCAAGTGGTGAATGGCGGCGGCCACGAGCTCCTTGCCCACGCCGCTCTCCCCCAAAATCAGGGTCGTGGCATTGGTCTTGGCCACCTTGTCGATGAGCGAATACACGTCGCGCATGACACTGGAATTTCCGATGATGTTGGGCGGGTGCAGTTCCTGGGAAAGCGCCTCGCGCAGTTTAAGGTTTTCGTTTTTCAGCCGCAGGTTTTCCTCATAGCCCTTTTCATGTTCCAGGCGATGGATGCTCACCAGCTCGGAAATCATAAAGGCGATGATTTCTAAAACCCGGGCATCTTCCTCCAGGTTTTCCTCGCTCTCAAAAAACTGTTCCGAACTCAAGGTCCCCAAAACTTCGTTGTGGTAGGAAATGGGGACGCAAATAAAGGAGAGCGGGGCCTTTTCCTCCCGGGCGTGCGTGCGGCTTAAAAAGCGCGGTTCCTTCCAAATGTCGGGAACAATCAGGGCCTTGCCCGTCTCCACCACGGTTCCGGTAATGCCTTCCCCGAGCTTGTAACGCCCCTTATTTTGCTGTTGTTTGGAAAGTCCGTAGGCTCTTTCTATGTAAATCTCACCCTGTTCGCGGTTTAAAAGCGTCAAGGAACTGTTGCGGATAGGCAGGTAATCGGCCAGCATGCGCAACACTTGGTCCAGTTGATCTTCCAAATCCTTCGGTTGTCCCAAAATCTCGCTTAATTGATTAAGCAGTGAAACGACTTTGGATTCGTGGTTGGAAGCCAGAGATGTGGTCATGGTCGCTGCATCCTCGTCCTAAACATGGCACTACTGTCTTACTTTGTTCGCAACTTTCGTGCCGATTACGGCAGCAACCGAGTAATTTTAAAAGCCCTTACTTTAAAGCCCATTTATCCGAAGACCTCCGGCGGGCATTTTCGAGCTGAATTAATTTAGTTACTTTTTTGTATTTTCTTTAAATTTAAGTATTATTTTGTATTTTTGTAAGAACAAGAGAACTACCGGCCGGAAAGTAAAAACTTGAGTTTTGCAAGTAACCTTCCCCTCCCCAGGACTTGGTGGGAGG
>JAAXVQ010000374.1 GCA_013335425.1 Candidatus Firestoneibacteriota bacterium
TTCAGGGCGCTGCCAGGTCCGGGAATAGGCGGCGAAAACATTGGGGAGCCAGCCGCTCACCGCGCCCCGCCATTCCGCCCGGGCGCTCTCCAGGGCTAAACGGGCTTGTAGGATTTTGGGGCTGTGCTCCTGCGCCCGGGGCAGGACCTGGGCCGGCGTGTACTCACGGGGCGCGGACGGGATAGTGCCCGTGACCGCCGGGTCCTCTTGGCTTTGGATGAAACTTCTCAAGTTCGAGAGCGACCGTTTGAGGTCTTTTTCCGCCCGGGAAACCGCCACCCGGTCGTTGGTCACGGCCACGTCCGCGCGGCTTACTTCATAGCGCGAAGTCTTGCCCCGCGTTTCCTGCTCCTGGGTAAAGCGCTGACGATGCCAGGAGACCTCCAGTGATTCGCGGGCAATGAGCACCGCGGCCGAGGCCAGCAACGCTTTATAGTAGAGCTCCCGGGCCTGGAAAACGGTTTCCTCCCGTTGTTGGCGGAACTTTTCCGAGGCCAGCCGGTAATCGGCGTTGGCTTGCGCAAAACGGCTGAGGTTGGCGCCCCAGGTGAACAAGGGTTGCTTGATCGTCCAGGCGGCGTCGTAATAGCGGTCCGAGGTCATGGACGGCGAAAAAGCGCCGCTCAAACCCGGGATATCGGAGGGAAATTGGGACTCGCTCAAGCGATTGTAATGGCCGTTCGCCGAGATTTGGGGCAGAAAGACGGAGGCGCCTTCCCAGAGACGGGCCTTGGCGGCCTGCACCTCGGCTTGCGCTTGGCGCAAGACAGGGTTGTTTTTCAGAGCGGCTGCAATCGTTGCTTTTTCAGTCAGTTCCACGGCGGCGGTTGCTGCCTGGGCGGCGGCCAGCAAAAATAAAGGCAGCAGCAGCGTAAGCCCCTGCCAAGACCTAACCGGGGAAGCGGATCCCCGGGGTGTTGACTGATGTTGAAACGCCATAACCGGCCCCCCTCCTGTGAAGCTGAAACTCGTGATCCGTATGAGTTATTTGACCCCATAGGGAAAAATATAGCAGGGTATTAAATGAGTGTCGGTTCACGAGACTGAAACTGTTATGCGATTATACGGGAATTTTAACGGGTTACAATGTAAAAGACGTCATGATCAATATGCTTTGGCCTGCTTACGCAACCTTGACCGCAATCCCGTCAAAGCCAAGTTGGTGGAACACCCCAAGAGCTGGAAACTGTGATGGGGGACGATCCCCAAACCCATATGAGTCAACGATTCACTTTTGGGTATCCCCCGGGTTAACTTTAATTTGAATCAATGCGAAAGCGTTCAACCTGAAAAATTCCGCAACTTTTTTCTAACCGGTACTGTCCAACCGCCAGTCTGGTTTTCACTGGGGGAGGGTGCCATGGAGATCGTACCTTTGGAACGCATCGAAAAGCGGATTTATGTGATCCGCGGGCAGAAAGTCATGCTGGACCGGGACTTGGCGGAGTTATACGGGGTGAAGACAAGACGTTTAAACGAGCAAGTCAGCCGAAATCTTGAACGATTTCCAGATGATTTCATGTTTCGGTTTACCCCGGAAGAAGCAAAAAACTTGAGGTCGCAATTTGCGACCTCAAGTTGGGGAGGATTGCGTCGGGCGCCCTACGCCATTACAACAGAACTTGGCGTCGCCATGCTCTCGAGTGTCTTGAAGAACCCCGGTGCAGTTCAGGCTAATATCCAAATCATGCGCGCGTTTGTCCGGCTGCGAGCCCTGCAGGAAGATCAAAAGCAGATCCTAAGCCAGATCAACAAGCACGAAATCAAGCTCTTGAAGCACGACCGGCAATTTTCCGAGGTTTTCCAGACGTTGGACTCCATGCGTTCTGCGCCGGAAACAGGAAAGAAAAAGAAAACCGGGTTTACCAACGAAGCGTGAGTTGGTTGACGATTCTTCAAAAATAGGCCACACCTTCTGGATTCCGGCTGCAAGCCTGACGGAATAACGGGCACAAGGGCTTCGGGCGCGATCGTCATCCCGGACAAGCCTGCTGGCAAGCGGGCGCGATCCGGGAAATCGGTGCCTGGCACCGGACGCCCTACGCGGACGGCGAAAAATCGCCGGCTAAAACTAGCTGTCGTTCCTTAAGGGTTGCCGTAGGTGGCGGCCATGAATTTTTGCGGTTGAATTTGAGGTGTTGACGAAATTGATTGTCTGCCGGACTATTTTTGGCGTTCGATGGTCTGCGGGTCTTTTTTCTTTTTTTTAAAAATCGGCAATGGAAAAGGGATGATGACCAGCGGGATCAGGACAAAAAGCCCCAGGATTTTCATAAACGTTCGGCTCCAAGCTTGTTTGGGAAGCATGGTGTGTCCCTCCTAAAGTGAGTATAACACAATACTTTGGTTTGACACCGGACATGTAAAGGGACGGATTTGGTTTATTGGTTTTAGAGGTGGGGACGTTTGACGAGGGGCGGAGGTGTTGCATTAAAATAATAAATTAACTCCGCCCGGTAAAACGGTATGATCCTTTACGGGCGAGGCCGGGTGAGACGAAAAAGTTCGGCCAGACGTCCGCCGGCGTACGCGATAAGCACGGCATAGGCTCCGGTTAACAGCGCACAGAGGAGTTTTACCCAGAACGAGTCTTCTCCCAAACGGACATAAAACCAGAGTGCGCGTCCCAGCCACACCAGCCAGAGGGAAAGGATAAAGGCATAGGGGAAGCACGCCAAGGTCAGGCGCGTGCCCGAACGCGACCCGCGAAACACCGGGGCCCAGAGGTTCTTCAGGTTGAGGCCCAAGAACCCCAAGCAGACGACGAGAAACGGCAGCGACGGGATGTGCGCTGCCGGGAGTGCTGTGCGCTTGAGGATCTCGGCCACATGGAGGAGGGGGAG
>JAAXVQ010000041.1 GCA_013335425.1 Candidatus Firestoneibacteriota bacterium
CCAGATTGACGGTGGCGCGGTCGGTTTGGGCTTTAAAATAATCGACAGCGTTTTCCGCCCAGGCGATCCCGCCCCCGCCCAATAAAATCAGCAACATCACCAACGGCCGCATCATTTGCCCTTCATCCGTCACCAACGATTAGAATGGCTCTTCGGGGCCCTCGGGTACGTGCCTGCCGGGGCCCGATGGTTTGAATATTTTAGCGCAATTCATAATATTTTACAGCGATTTTCGCACGATGTTCGGACCACCCCCACCGCGGCATGGACGCGTCCGCCCCAATCGTACCCGCTGCGGGACGCGGGCGCTCCCAATAAAAATTTCAGCGCTGGAAAGTAAAACGGATGACGATCGTGCCTTTTTGTTCCGCTTGTTTGACGTTCAGCGGCAAGGGTGAAAACTCATATTTTTTCAAAGCATCGATCGCCAAACGATCCAATTCCGCATAACCGGAAGTCTTCTCCACATAGAGCCGGTCTCCGACCTCACCGTCGGGATTGACCACGAAGGAGATGACCACTTCAACTTCCACGCCCTTCTCTTCCAACCAGCGCGGCATCACCGGCGCTTCACGGTGCAGAATTTCCCGGTTTTTCACCTCGCCGGAAATCAGCGTATCCCGGCTCAAGCTTAAATGTTTCGCCTTGTCGGCGGCGGGGGCCGCGAGCTTGCGTTCCGCTTTGACTTTTTTAATGATCATTTCCGGCGCTTGAAACCCGCGCCGACTGATATCCGGTCCAAAGTCCGCCGGCGGGAGTTCATCGGGGACCACTTTGGCGGTCAACTCGTCCTCGGGCGAAGATTGCCGGCGGACCAACTCCAGTTTTTTTATCGACACGGGAGCCAAATTCGGTGCCGGGGCGCGGCTCTCGATTTTCAATTTCGGCAAGGCCGCCAAATGCTTCAAATCGGCTTCCGAAATTTTATCCAGCGCCGGGCGCGCGGCATGTACCCCCACCACTTTGGAGAAAGAAGTATGTTCCAATTCGGCCAAGGCTGCATTTAACGCTGCGGTCTGACGCGGCGACGGAGCCGTCGGCTTCGGGGGCGCAGTCATTTTGTTCATCAACTTCTCAACTTCCGTGGGTTTGGACGCTTCTTCCTGATACTCCACTTCCGTAAGTTTAAGCTTAGTGGGACCCGAGGCGATTTTCCCTGAGCTAAAATAACTTAAAATCGCTCCGTGAATGATCAGCGAACCCACCACGGTGATTTGTATGCGCCAATTGGGCCGGTCCAAAAACATGGTTTACTCCGCCTTGGAATCAGTGCCAAAGGTAATTCGCCGCGCGCCGGCTTGCTTCACCACGTTGAGGGTATCTATCACGACACCGCTCTTGGCTTTCTCATCAGCCCGGATCACCACCAACTTATGCCGGCTTTGCCTGATTTTCTCTTTAATCAAAGCCTGAAATTGAGGGATCGAAACCTTGGTTTCGTTGACCGCCAGTTGCCCGTCGGGAGCGATGGCCACAAATAAATTTTCTTCTTTAGTCTGCTCGGCGGTATGCGCCTTGGGAAGCTTAATTTCAAAGGGCGGCTGCAGGAACATGGCCGTGGTTACCATAAAAATAATGACCAAAACCAGGCAAACATCCACCAAAGGCGTGACATTGATTTCCGTCACCATGGCTCTGGGATTTTCGCTGCGCATCTGGCTTTTAAGCATTCCGCACTCCTGGGCGCCGCTAACGCGGCTTGGTTTCAATCGGAAGAGCCGCCGGGGCGGCTTCGGGCTGGGATTTTCCCAAAATCACCAGATTATCGGCCCCTGCCTGTTTGGCGATGTCCATAATCTTGACAACCTGCCCGTGTAAAATTTCCCGATCCGGGTTGACGATCACGCGCCGCTGTTCGGAATTGCGCAACATGCTCCGCAGAAGTCCCGGCAAATCCTCCAAGGTAACCGGCTGCTGATTGAGAAGGACAGCCTCGCCTTCAAGCTTGATGACAATATTGTCCTTGGGTGCGGCCTGCGGTTGTACCTCGACGGCCTTTTTCTCCCCCGAGGTGACAATGATGCCGCTTTGCAGAAACATGGGCGCTGTGGCCATAAAAATAACCACCAACACCAGGCTTACATCCACCAAGGGCGTCATATTGATGGTAACGATCGGTTTTTTACTATCCAGCTTCATAGCCATGGTTTGGGTTCCGTCCGTTTTAATCCGCCGGGACGTTGCCGCCCCGGATTGAAATGCCCTTACACCCCGCCTGCTCTCGCAACCTACGCCGAACTGGAATCGATCAAGTTCACCGTTTCAACATGAAAAGGATCTGTTCCACCGACGCCTCGATGTCCGTGATGGTCTGGCGGACGCGGGAGACATAATAATTGTAGAAAATGACCGCAGGTATGGCCACGGTCAAACCGGCCGCCGTGGCCACCAATGCCTCGGCGATCCCGGCAGCCACCACATTGGGCCCGCCGGACCCGGCCGCAGAAAGCGATTGAAAAGCTTTAATAATTCCGATAACCGTGCCCAACAAGCCGATAAAGGGGGAGGTATTGCCCAAGGTGCCCAGAATGCCTAAAAAACGTTCCAACTGCACTTCTTCTTTTTTTATCAGGGAAGAAAGCAGACTCGTCAAGCTCTCCAGGGATTCTTTGTAATTCTCGAGGGTGGCTTTGACGATTCGCCCCATGGGTCCGCGTTGCTTTTCACAGTACTCAACGGCTTGGGTGAAATTTTTCTTTTCCAACATAGGTTTTAAATTCCGGATGAATTTGTCGGTGTTGGGCAGATTCATCCAGTAATACACACCCCGTTCCAAGATGAATACCACGGAAAGGACCGAACAAAACAACAAAACCATCAGTGTCGGGCTTGCCAACAACAACGCCACCCACTTGACATCCATCATAACGCATTCCTCCAAAGTATAATGAGTAATCCCCGATCCCGGCTCAGCGCTTGCCCGCTTCTTCCGCGGCTTGAACTGCCCCGGGTTTCAATGACGTTATTTTTACCATAGCTTCACCGGTTGCGGGAGCATTTTTTATGCGAATATTTTTAAGACGCAGGTTTTCCCGCGCAAAATAGCCCTTCAAAGCCTGGGCACGCTCGGCGGAGAGATCATGGTCCGGTCCCGTACATTCAATCTCCATGACCCAAGCATCCTGCTGGTTGACCAGGTTGGAAACCTCTTCGATCACGGCTTGCCCTGTGCGGGAAAATTTCCCCCGTTTGTGTTCAAAAGCGGAATCTTGCAAAAACACCAAAACTTGCTTCAGGGGTTCTTCCCATAAAAACTGGTCTAAATAAAACATTCTTTGAGGCAGGCTGACGCGGGCGCCGTAATAATCCTCGAGGTTGAGTTCCGGGATATACGCCTGTCCCGCGGCCACGGGGTTATAGTGAACATCCCGCCCGTTCCAGGCAAACGCCTCGGGCGGATTGCCCACGCCTCCGAAAGATTTAATTTCCTTCCCAGCCAGATCACGCACGGTAACCGACCAACGGGCGATCTTTAAACGACCGACGTCAATACGTCCCAGCACGAAAACCATGGATTGCTTGAAGTAGCCGGCCCAGGGTGTGTAGACCTTGTAACTCTCCAAAGGCACGGGATCAACTTCCTGATAAAGGTAGCGGGGTTCTCCGGGCGACTTCATGCCTTCGTTTTTTTTGGCCAAAGTGCCGATTAAGAAGCTCACGTCCAGTCGGTCGGACAGTAGCTTGCGCTCCGTGGCCACCGCCGCCCGATTTTTGCCCCCACCGGGAAAATCCTGCGCGGTTACGGTGACCTCCGCGCGCACCGTGATCGACGCGAGCAGGCAGAGGACCACCAGGGGCATGCCGATTTTAAAACATCCGCGACAACTCATATTATTCCTTCGGCCGATTCTGCAAAATGCGTTGCAACAATTTAATGCGTTTTTTGGCGGCGTCGCGCCATTTGGGCTGCAGGGTCACTTTCAGCAGGCGCTGATAGACCGTCAAAGCCGAGGACCAGGCTTTTTTCTGTTCGTAGAGTGAAGCCAGTTCCACCAAGGCCAGCGAATATTCTTGCAGCTTGGGGCTGCCCTTGTCCATAAGACGTTTAAAAACCGCCTCGCGGGCAGCGTCCTCGCCCTGTTCCTGGTAAAGAACGGACAGGCTCAGATACGTTTTTAACAGCAGCTCTGGGTCCGGGTTGGCTTCCATTTTTTGCAAAACCGTCTCAACGCCGGAGGCATTTTTTTCAGCAGCCTGCATCAGGGCCAAACGGGCCAAAGTGGTGGCCGCATTGGGATCCTGCGGGTAAGCCTGGATCAGTTTGGTATAATACTCCACGGCTTTGGAGGGCACCTGCAGCTTATCGTAGATTACCGCTGCGTTGTACCATGCCCGAGGTTGATATTCCTTGAGTGAATATTTTTCAGCACAGGCCACAAAATGCTCGGCTGCCGGCAGGTAACGTTCCAATTGAAATTCCGCAGAGGCCAGCCGAAACATCATTTCCGGCGCCAATTCATGCTGCGGATAATTTTTCAGGAAGGCCTCGGCCTGCTGGGCCGCATTTAACGAGTTGCCCACCTGCTCCTGACAAACCGCGAGATAATACTGAGCGTTGGCGCTACGCGGACTTTTGGTGTAGGTCATCACGAACTGCAAAAACTCATGCAGACTGTCGTTGTATTTTTCCTTCTGGTAATAGGCTTCCCCGATCCGATACTGGATGTCCTCAGAAAGGGTGGACTCGGGAAATTTCAGGATAAACTCATGGAACGCCGGGATGGAATCAAGCCTGTCCGCAATGCGGTAGGAAGCCCCTTCCACGGCCTTTTGCGCCTCTTTGGCTTCATCCGAATCCGGGTAGGTCTGCAACAGTTTCAGAAAACGCGGAATGGCCTCTTCATCCTTCTGCTCGTTGTAGTAGGTCTGGGCTACGCGCAACTCGTAAGCCTTGCTTTCCTTGGCTTGAGGAAACCTGCGCAGCAATTCTTCGTAGGTAGCCCGGGCTTGCGCGTTTTCACCGCCTTGGAAATAGGTGTCGCCGACCCAGGTCAACGCTTGCGCGGCTTCCGAGGTCTGCGGATATTTCTTGGCCAGATCCTTCCAGGTTTCCACCGCATCTAAGTATGATTTATTCAGATATTGGGACCAGGCGACCTGAAAATGCACCGTCGGCGCTTCCGGCTGGTTTCCCGCAGCAGCGAGCCAATGGCGGTAACCTTGGATGGCCTCAGCATACATTTGCCGGTTAAAAAAGGCATGTGCCTGTAAAAGTACAATTTCATTTCGCAAGTACGCCGGCGTATCCTTAGCTTTGAGCACATGCTCGCTTTGGGTGAGCACCGTTTGGTAATCCTGCATTTGGAAGCCGCACCAGACCAGCCCGGCCCACACATAGATTTCCACCTTGCCCCGCGGGAAATATTCGAGCGCCTTGTGATACTGCTCGCGGGCCGCGGTATAATTACCCAAGCGGTAATACGCTTCCGCCAAAAAAAGCCGGGCCCAGGCCGCCGTCTCACGATACTCCAAGGCCGGTTCCCGGCCGGCCATTTTCTTCTCCAAAAGCGCCCATTGCCCCACCAAGATCGCTGTGTCCTGCCGGTTCATATAAAACTCGGCCATAAGGTAAAATCCCAGATCGGCCAGGGGAGATTTGGACTCCGCCAACGAATTCAGCGCGCGGTACGCCAGCGCTTCGCGCCCGATCCGCAGATAAACCCGCACGGCCAAGACCTGCGAGAGTTCCTCCGGATGTTCATTGTCATCAAAATAATCGTTCAAACTTTTCGCAGCTTTTTCCCAATTGCTCATGGCCGCGTGGACATAAGCGGACTTAAGCAGCCACTCGCTGCGGTATTCCGAGGAAAACGCAAGCGCATTGGCGTAACTCTGCGCGGCTTCGGGAAACCGGTTTAAGTTCAACGCCGCCTCGGCCAGCACACCTTGCAGCAGGGCGCGGTCGTTTTCGGACAAGCGGACAAGCAAAGGCTGCAATCCGGCATACCCTGTCAGCACTTCCTCAAAACGCGCTTGCGCCAACCATACCAAAATGCGCAGCAGGGCTGCCTTGGGCGCAAAAAAGCTCTGCGGATTTTTCTCCAAGTACGTATCCACCAGCTTGCCTGCGGCCAAATAATCTCCAGACTTGTAGAAAGCCCGGATTTTAAAATACCCGGCCATCTGCTTATGGGATGTTTGACGGGCTTTCAATTGAGCCTGGTGATAGGCGTCGATCGCCGGCAAAAAGCGCCCTTGGGCTTCCAAAATGGCCCCGGCAAACAACTGAGCCAAGGGATCCTCACCCAGTTCTTCATAAATTTTCAAGGCGTCAAAAGTCTGCCCTTGATACTCCTTCATGATGCCAAAAAGAAATTTAATGTCCGGGTCGAGCAAGGCTCTGGGATAAGCGGCCAGCAAGTCGGAAAAAATCTGCTGAGCTTCGTTGATGCGTTTAAGTTTCAGATTGGACTTAACCAGGGCCAAACGAATCTGCGGAAACAAGAAATCCGCCTGGCCATCATGCGCCAGATCGTTAAACCCGTCCGCCGCCCGGGAATAATCGCCCCGGTTGTAAGCCGTCTCGGCTTCGCGAAAACGCGCACTGACCTTGAGCGGCCCTTTGGGGGCTGCGGAAGACAAACTTTGATAAAGCGGCAGGGCTCTGTCTTTGGCACCGGAAAGCCGGAAATTTTCAGCCAGAAAAAACTTGGCCGACAATTGCCGGTCACGGTCGGTTTCAGTTGCCAGATATTGATTAAGCAGGCTGATGCTTTGAGGATAATTTTTAGACAAGTACGCACGTATGGCGTTTTGCCAAATATCGCCGTTCGCGGCCGCGGCACCCGCGGGCAGCGCCGGAATACCCAGCAAACAAATAACCGCCATTATCCCAAATAAATTACCGCGTTTGTTTTTCAAAATCACCAACGAATGTCTCCCCATCCTTGAGGATTGCCGGGATGCAGCCCGGCATCCCCACAAACTAAAAATGCCTGTCTAAAAAACCATCCTAGCATATTTTCCTACTGCGCGGATGATGATTTTAAGCGATGCGCTGGCGGCTGGAAAGCACAATGACGGTAGTGGAGGAATCGTTTTAAGAAGTTTTATGGTTGCCCGGCAAAACGTTCATCCTGTTCGGCGACGCCCTGAAACCACGTACCCGCCAGAACGTTTTCGATCGGCAAACCGTTTACCGGGCCGGAACACCGATGTTCTGGCGGTGCTGCTGGTTGAAGATATCTTCTACATCCTCGGGATTCAGCTGCATTTCATAGACCTTGACCCTTTCCTTCTGCTTCTCCAGATCTTCATAACGCACGATATCCTCCGCTTTGACCGGTTCGGTTTTCGTGCTCATCGGCGCCAAGGTGTTCCCGGAAGATTCAACCGTGCCTTCCAAGCCGGCGGGAATTAAGACCTTTAGTTCCACGCGGCGGTTGGCTGCGCGCCCCTCCGCCGTCTGATTGCTGGCGACAGGATGGGTATCGCCATAACCGACGGGGAGCAAATTATCGGAAGTAAGGTTAAACCGGCCGCGCAGGTATTCCTTGACCGCCTCAACCCGAGTTTGTGAAAGCCTCAAATTTACCTTGGGCTTGCCTTGAGAATCGGTATGCCCCTCAATGCGGACTTTGAGGGACGGGTGTTTCTCCAGTACGGCGCCGAACTTGTCCAAGGTGGCAAAGGAGTTTTTCACCAAAATGGCCTTGCCGGACTGGAATTGAATCGCGGGCGTCTGTCCCAATTTAACCAACTCGTTTACCCGATCCAATTCGGCTCGGGCTTTATCAATATCCGCTTGCAGTTTAACCATCATTTCCTTGAGTTTGGCTTCCTCGGCTGCGCGCTCAAGAGCCAGTTCCTTTTCCCTCTGCGCTGCCAGGTTTTCTTCCGGGGTAATCTCCAGCTTTTGCTCCGGCACCGGAGTCGTCGTGGGTTTGGAAGACATTGCCTGCTGTCCCCAGCTCGCAGTCAAAGAAATGCGGTGCGTACCGAACGATTTCTCAATGTAAAACGGCAGGGCAAACGCATAGTCCAGTTCCAACTGAGTCATATTCAACTGCGGAAATGCATAGCGCCCGCTTAAACCTACGGTAAACTCCGTGGAGTTCACGCCCACGCGGGCCCCGGCCAAGCCTTGGAAAAACCAACTTTCCGCACCCGCCCGGAACGTATTGGTGTTTTGATCGTAACTGCGGTTCGCCCATTCCGTGGAGATGAGGATGTTGTCCAAAGGCGTTTTAAGCGGTTTTAGGTCCTGGCTCCAGGAAAGCCCCAGGCGTAAATTCGCCGGTACTTCCTCATAGGTGGTCACCCCCACGTCCGTGGGCAAGATATTTTCCCAACAGATACCCGCCACAAACGACCGGGGCAGCGGGTAGAGCAGGGACAAATCGGCTGTGACGCCGGTTTTTGATAAAGCTTCGGTATAATCGTTGGCGGGCACGTTCCAGTTTAACACTTTCACGTTGCTGCCCACATACACCGTCTCGCTTTTATAAGTGACGGTGCGGGCATAGGCCATATTGAACGTGTTCTCATGATAGATCGTTGAGTTGAACTGCGACCAAGATGCGCCAAAATAACCGATGGTAGGATCCACAGGCACGGATGCAGCCACAAAATTATAGCTGAGTGCATCGCTCTGCCCCGTATAGAGCCGTTCCTGCAAACCGGAAAACAAACTGGCGTACATGGTGGTGATCTCGTACCGCCGCATATAAGCCAACCCGGCCGGATTCCAATTGATGGTGTTCACATCATCGGCCACGGCCACAAACGCGCGCCCCAGGCCCGCCGGACGTACGCCGGCGCCATAATCAAAAAAATAGGACCACGCTGGCGTACCGGGAAAAAACAAGCTCCCCGCCAGCACCAACATGCCGCCCAATAGCGCCCGGAACCCCTGCCGTCTCATTTGATGACCACCACGGTTCCCGAAATAAAATGCCCTTCCACTTCCAACTGATAAATGTATAAACCGCCCTCAACGAAAGTCCCGTTGGCGTTCCGACAATCCCAATAGCGCGTGTCCTGCAAGGTAACGATCGGGTACCCGGTCGGATCATAAATTTTAATTTTAATTTTGGAATCCGGACTGTTCGTATAAAAATTAAAATAAGCACGCTGCCCGCGGACCGGTTTCACCGGGTTGGGAGTCACATAGCAACCCGTATTAAAATCAAACGGATAGTGAAAAAAGTCCAAATCCAGTTCGCCGACAAAATCCTGGTTCGCCGTCACTCCGGAAACATCCGCGGCGAGATACAAATAGGCCGAGGATGTCTGTGCTTGACGTCCCGATGCGGGATATTTGCCCAATCCCTGCGCGCTGGCCACCACGCGGTCGTTGCGTTCCACGTCCCAGGCAGTGGTGCGGTCCACATCGGATTTGTCGTAGATGGTGCCCCAGTAACGTTGGGTGGCAGGATAAAAGCCCAACCCGCCGGCAACGGTGGTAATTGAAACCGGTGTGCCCCAGGTGGACCCGACATGCAAATCCGCGGGATAAACCTGCCAGTACAAAGGAATGGATTGCGACGGATCTAAAAACCCCCGCAAACCCCGGTACAAACCGTCCGGACTGCTTTTCGCCGTGCCGGTCAAGCTCCGCAGGTTGTGGGAATAAAGTTCAATACCCCAGTTCAAATTTTCGCTGCCTGAAAAATTAACCTGCAGGAAAAAAGGCATTAAGGTCCTGCCTTGCCAGCGGCCCATTTGCGGCAAGTCCAACCTGCCATATTGAGCTCCGGTGGTCAGCCCATAGGCCTCTACGCTGACAAAAGAAGCCTCCGCCATGCTCCCCGCGAGGGACCAAAGCAGCATGGCGAACAAAAAAATCCGATTACCTTTAACGCGCATGCTTTTTGGGCTCCATCAATTCATATGGCCCGCAACAAGCGGTACCTGTTTGGCAGAACTTTTAGGAACACCCACGGCCTGGGTTCCGTAGAGCGTTCCCCAAAAAATTTGAACATGCAAGGTGCTTGAACCCCGAACCATGGCAAAGGGGCCGCCGACTGTCAAGGATAACACTTCCCCTGGAAAAACCGGTTGCGTAGAGCGTAAATCCATTTGCCATATACGCCTATGCTTGACGTCTTCCACCCAAGCCAAACCGAAAGGCGCTAAATGCAAAATGCCCCGATTTTCAACTTGGACATGCACTTCCAATTGTCCTGGTGCGACGAACTTCGACTCCAGCCCCACAATCTCCCCATCCGCTCTACGTTCTCCGTTCAAGCGGATGATGACGGGCATGCCCCGACGCACCTTCAAGGGAATAGGCGCGCTTACCTTCTCCCCGGCAAACAGCGACAGTATGCATTCACCCGGCAATGTGGCCGGGCCTTTAAACTTCAAGCGCACCATCTGGGATGCACCTTTGGCCAATTGAATATGTTCGGGATAAACACTGCACCACGAACCCACTTCCTGGGTTAGATTCCCCTTCCGCCGATAATCCAACTCAACCCGGACCTCGGTATTATCGGA
>JAAXVQ010000375.1 GCA_013335425.1 Candidatus Firestoneibacteriota bacterium
CGTCGGGGCCGGGAAGGTAATTGTAGTCCGGCGAGCGCAGAAAGCCAAACCCGTCGGGCAGAACCTCGAGAACCCCCTCGGCTGAAATTTCGCCGTTTTTCTGGGCCTGGGCCTCGATGATTTTGAATATCAGTTCCTGAGTTTTCAGACCCGAAACGCCCGTGAGTTTCAATTTTTTGGCAAAGGCATTCAGCTCGGAAATACTTTTATGCTTGAGTTCAACTATATTCATACCTTTCCCCTTATGGTGAGATTTCCCGCATTATAGGCGCGCGAGAAGATTAGGTCAGACCCGTCCGGCGGAGGCATGGACGGCTGGGGTGAGACAATTAAATTATCGGCCAACGTCGGCAAAAATTGACTCCCACTGGGGTTTCTTTGGCGCGCATCGAAGTATGGGGCACTCGTGGGAATCCTATGCTGACAAAAAATTGACGGTCGGCAAAACCAAATTCTTGACCGATCCGTTCGGTAGGCAACAAAAGTATATTCGGGTTTGCGGCTCCTGTCAAATATTTTTTTCCTTGATATGGCGGGTAAAGCCCACCACGAGATCGCGCCCGGACCGTTTGGCCTCATAAAGCGCGGTGTCGGCGGTGGTGATGAGCGTCTCCTGAGTCAGCGCATCCTCGGGATAGGTGGAGACGCCCGCCGAGAGGGTGATGTGCAGCGAAACGCCGGCCACCAGCATGGGCGTTGCCTTGACCACCTCATGAATGACGCCGGCGATTTGCAAGGCCCGGGCTTTGGCGGCATTGGGCAAAATCACCGCAAATTCTTCCCCCCCGTAGCGGGCCACCAGGGCGGTTGCCGGGACCACGCGCTGCACGCGCGCGGCCAATTCGGTTAAAACCGCATCACCGGTCGGATGCCCGTGGTTGTCATTGACCAGCTTAAAATGGTCGAGGTCAATCAAGACCAGCGACAGGAAATGGCGGTAACGTTCGGCCCGGTGCAATTCTTCGCGCAAACGATCCTGAAAATGGCGGTGCACGTAAAGGCCGGTCAAGTTGTCGGTGATCGAGAGGGTTTGCACTTTTCGATATAAAAGCGCCTTACGGAGTGCAAACACGACTTGCTTGCCCAGCACCGCCGCTTGGTTGAATTCGGCGGCGGTAAAGGCGTTCTCCCGGCTGGAAGTGATGACCATCAGGCCGATGAGAATTTCATGCATGACCAGGGGAATGATGAGCACGGAAACGGCTGCATCTGAAAACCAAGGTTTTAGCCGCGAATCCCTCCGGCTGTCGCGGATGCGCAGAGGGCCGAAAGCCTCGCCCAGCCATATGCGGATATTCTCCGGCGGTAGCTGTTCGGGCAGGCCTTCGTCCGAAATTTCGTGTCCTTGAGAAGCGAAACGCCGGAAAACGCCGGACTCTTCCTCCGGCAGATAAAAACCCACGGTGGTATCGGCCTCGGCTTGCGCTCCAAAATGGTGAAACAACGTCTTCCCCACCAGCGTGCGGGCTTCGTCCAACAGGGTGTTCAAATCCAAAATTCCCATGATTTTCTTGGCCGCATCGTACAATTGGGTCAGGGTTTTCAATTGAAATTCACTGTCCTCAATCTGACCGCGGATCAGTCGGGCTTTACGTTCCACCCGCAACAAGGTGGCTTCCTGGGGGACTCGGGCCTCGGCTTCCAGCTTCATCCAGGCCTCGTAGGCTTGAATGAAAATTACCGTCAGCCCGAACACCAAAGCGCTGGTGAGCATATACAACGTGGCCAGGGGACCCGGCAGCCAACCTAATTCATGCGCGGCGGCGATCAAGGCGGCGGAAGCGACCGTCACCGCCAAGGAACCTCGGAGTCCCAACCAAAAACCCGCCAAAAGAACCAACGGCAGCAACAGCAAGGGAAAACCGTTGGCCGCACCCTGCTCCCGGCTTATATACACCAAGGCGAAAACCAACAAAGTACCGACGCTTAAAATTCCGATTTGCCGCCTGCGATTCATGCTTCCTCCCCGGAGAGCACGACGCGATTGCGCCCGTCGCGTTTGGCGAGGTAAAGCGCCTTATCGGCCGCAGCAATAATCCCTTCGGCCGTTTGGGCGTGCTCCGGACACCCGGCCACCCCCACACTGATGGTAATGTTTATTTCATCCTTAAGCACCTGAAAAACGCGTTGCGCCACATGTTGCCGGATACGTTCGGCCATGATCAATCCTGACTGGCTCGGTGTATACGGCAGCAGCAAGGCAAATTCTTCACCGCCGAAGCGGCATAAGATGTCCGTTACGCGCGCCTCGCCCCGCAGCAGATCCGCCAGCTGCATCAGCACTTGGTCCCCGCCCAAATGCCCCATTTTGTCGTTGATGCGTTTGAAATGATCAAGATCCAGGATACAAAAAGTAAACGGCGCCTTAAACTCGAGGAAACGGTTGATTTCCTCTTCCAGGCGTTGGTTGAAAAAGCGGCGCAAGTAAAGTCGGGTTAACCCGTCGGTGATCGATAATTCCTGGGTCCACTGATACAAGCGTGCATTCTCCGCCGCCGCCCCGGCCAAATCCGCCAAAATGGTCAGCAAACGCGCGTCATTGGAGGTGAACATGCCCGGGTAAATGATCTCGGCACGCAGCAGCCCGGAAACGCTTGCACAACGGCTTGACCTCCCGCCAGAAACTGCACAAAAACTCATCAGCGATGCAGGATCCGTGCTCGGAAAACTCCGCCGCCGTTCCGAATGCCGGAAATTCATGCGTGACCACCTGATCCCAAGAAAAGGTCGCAGTTATGCCAAGATCCTGACAGCGCTTAAATCAGCCGGCATCACGGAACTTTCCGGTCTTGCCCATGCCGATA
>JAAXVQ010000376.1 GCA_013335425.1 Candidatus Firestoneibacteriota bacterium
GCAAGCCTGCGATCAAATTGGGTAAAACTTCCAAAACCCGGTTGACTTCGGCCTCTGTGGTGTAGCGTGAAAGTGAAAAGCGGATGGAACCATGTATGGAGGTAAACGGCACGCCCATGGCGCGCAACACGTGCGAGGGCTCCAGCGAACCCGAGGTGCAGGCCGAACCCGAGGAAGCGCAAATGCCTTGTTCGTTGAGTTTGAGCAAAATCGCTTCGCCCTCGATGTATTCAAAGCTGATGTTGGTGGTGTTGGGCAGACGAAATTCACGGTCGCCGTTAACGCGCGTATGGGAGACCTTCGCCAGGATCCCCGCTTCGAGTTTATCGCGTAAAGCCGCCACTTGTTTGTTTTCGGTTTCAAAATGAGCCTGCGCCAACTCCGCCGCTCGCCCCAGCCCCACAATGCCGGCCACGTTCTCCGTGCCGCCCCGGCGTCCGTGTTCCTGGTGGCCGCCGATCATAAACGGCACAAAGCGGGTGCCACGGCGGATGTAGAGCGCACCCACGCCTTTGGGCGCATGCAGCTTATGCCCGGAAACTGAAACCAAATCCGCCGGGATTTCGTTCATGTCCAAGGACAGCTTCCCGGCAGCCTGCACGGCGTCCGTGTGAAACACCACGCCGTGTTCCTTGACGATCTCGCCGATTTTTCGGATGGGAAAAACCACGCCGGTTTCGTTGTTGGCGGTCATAACCGAAACAATCGCCGTGTCCGGGGTAAGCGCGGCGCGCAGGGCGTCCAAATCCAGCCGCCCTTGGCCATCCACCGCCAAGTAGGTAATGTGATACCCCCGGTTCTCGAGGTGTTTGCACAAATTAAGCACAGCCGGATGTTCCACCCGGGTGGTGATGATATGCCTCTTGTCCGGATAAGCTTCCAGCACGCCGCGAATGGCGGCGTTGTCCGATTCCGTGCCGCAACTGGTGAAAAGGACTTCGGTTTCCCGGCTGTGGAACAAAGCCGCCACCTGAGCCCGGGCGCGAACCACGTCATGCGCCACCTCGCCTCCGAAATCGTGCATGCTGGAAGGATTGCCGTAGCGGTTTTGATAAAACGGCAGGAGGGCTTCCAACACTTCCGGAGCCACGGCCGAGGTTGCATTGTTGTCGAGATAGATGACGCTCATGATCTGAGTTCCTCCACTTGAATATCGGGTTCCACAAACTCGCGTAATTTGCCCTCGACCAGGTCGCGCAGGGTAAAGCGCGAAACCTGGCAGCCCTGGCACATGCCCAACAAGCGCACCTTCACAGTTTTTCCGTCCACGTCCACCAACTCCAAGTCGCCGCCGTCTTTTTGCAACTGCGGGCGAACCTCCCGGTCCAGGGTTTCCGTCACCAACTTGATCCTCTGCATGTTGGTCAAACCCTTGGGTTTCTCCGCCGCCTTGGCTTCCTGGGTCTTGCGGAGCACTAGCCGGATGATCTCCTCGATGCGCCAATGGCAGGAACCGCAGGCACCGCCGGCTTTGGTGTAGTTGGTGACCTCTTCCACGGTGCTCAGATGGTTTTCCCGAATGGCCCGTTCGATTTTCTTATCCGTGACGCCAAAACACTTGCAGACGATCTCGCCTTCTTCGTCCTCGTGCTTAAATCCTTCCGTGCCTTTTCCGCGGTAATTGGCGATGGCCGCTTCCAACGCTTCCATGCCCATGACCGAACAATGCATTTTTTCCTGGGGGAGACCGCCAAGTTCATTGGCAATGTCGCGGTTGGTGATGCGCGCCGCTTCGTCCAAAGTCTTCCCGATGATCATTTCGGTTAAGATGCTGGAGGACGCGATGGCGCTGCCGCAGCCGAAGGTCTTGAATTTGGCCTCCAGAATTTTCTCCGTGCCCTTGTCCACGTTGAGGGTCAGGCGCAAAGCGTCGCCGCAAACGATCGACCCGACTTCCGCCACCGCATTGGCGTTTTCCACTTCCCCCACGTTGTGCGGATGGGTGAAATGCTCTTTGACTTTATCCGTATAATCCCACATAATACAAGCTCCCTTCTCTTACCGACAAATATCAATCGCGTTTTAGACACCGATCAGGGGCCAATATAGCACAGTGTCGGGCCGACCGCCAAGCCGATAACGCGTACTCCGGAGGCGAATTTCCGGTTTCGGATTTACCTCCCGGGGTGTTTTTCCGATACTGAAGGTTGAAAGCGGGGAAAAAACAGAGGTGAACCATGAAAATTCTTTTGGCAGATGACGATTCCATAACCTTACGCATGCTGGAAACCACCCTGCGCCGCCTGCAGGCCGAAGTGCTCTGCGCTCAAGACGGCAACCAAGCCTGGGAAATGATCCAAAAAGAACAGCCGGATATCGCGCTTTTGGACTGGATGATGCCGGGCCTGGAAGGCTTGGAAATCGTCAAGCGTTTGAAAAACAACCCGCCGGCCAGGTTTATCTATCTCATTCTCCTGACTTCCAACGACCGGACCGAAGACATCACCCTGGGGTTGGACAGCGGCGCCAACGACTATATCACCAAGCCGTTTGACAAGGACGAACTTAAAAGCCGGATCGCCGTGGGCGCGCGGGTGGTCGAATACGAAAACCGCCTGGAACGGATGAACGAGGAGTTGCGGAAGTACTCATCGGAAATGGAAGCCCTGGCTCTGGAACGTGCCCAGCAGTTGGTGCAGGCCGACCGACTGGTCACGCTGGGCACCATGGCCGCCGGCATAGCGCATGAAATCAATAATCCCTTAACCGTGGTCCAGGGAAACATCAAACTCATCAAACGCATCTGGGCCCAGGACGTCAATCCGATTTTCCAGGCTGCCGAAGAGCACCGCAAGT
>JAAXVQ010000377.1 GCA_013335425.1 Candidatus Firestoneibacteriota bacterium
CACGAAACCCAGGCATAAAAACATATTGTGATAACGTTTCATGTTCATCTCACGCTCCTCTCTTGAGAAATATAGATTGAAAGACAATTGGTAATTGGTCAAAGCGAGCACGTTCCCGGCAAAACCCGTAAAGTCGATCTGCACATTGGAATACCGCCACCAGGAGGCGCCATAGAAGAAACTGTTCCTGTGGGTGATGTTGTACACCGATTCATTGTCGCCGTCGGTCGTGCTGGTGCCCGAAACGCTGTTGGCGGTCGCACCGTCACCGTAAACGGTATTGCTGTTTTGCGGCGTGCGGGAGGTTACCTCCGTGGAGTTCGAGGTCGCGGTGTAACTGATGGCATGCTTAACGCCGAAACGCACCGGCAGGTTGTCCAGGAAGTTGAAAACCAACCCAAGAGGCAACTCCACGGTGGAGTCAACCATTTCGTAAATATCTTTTTCCTCGTAGCCTTGGTAGTTGACCGTCTGTACATAATTGTTGCCGGGTACCGGATTGCCCGAGGAGGTATACACTTCCTGGGCGTTGTAGGTTTTTTTCAGGTCGCTTTTATAATAAGAATAGGTATAGTTGAGGCCTGCGCCCAATTTCCAATTCTTACCCGATGCCAATTGTGAACGCAATTTGGCATAGGTTTGGCCATTGGCGATGGTACCCGAGTATTTGTAATGTTCATTATACGTATCATCATACCCCAGCAGGTTGCTGCCGGCCTGATTTTTGGTGTTGTAATTGTAGGCATAGTCCAGTTTGGCGTCGCTGCTTAAGGTCATGGGCTGGGTGATCATGCCCGCTTCCCCGATCAGGGTGATGCTCGGGGTCAGAGAATAATCGCCCCGCACATTGGCCAAAACTCCAAGACCAGAGCCCGGCAGCATGGGGACGCTGTTACCACCCGTAAAACCATAATCGGCTGTGGCAAAAACCTCCGCCCCGGTAATGTTCTCGGTGAGGCTTTTGGTGGACGTGGGTCCTCCAGGCTGATAATCGTAGCTGTCCGCGCGATCAGCCTTTATTTTATTGGTGTTGCTGTTGATGATCGGACCCAGGTTGGCAACCAGATCCAGATAGGGCACGAGATTTTTAGCACGTCCGGCCAGGATCAACCGCCAGTTGGTGTTGGCGTAGTCCAGGGACCCGGTTTGAGTCCGGTCAAAGGTGCTGGTGGTCGCGCCTGACAACAGGTTGTAAGTACGCACCCGCGCCGCGCCATCAAAGGTGTAACCCACCGACGCACTGCTTCCGCCCCAAAAAGGGTCATAGGTCGGGTTGGCGTCCCAATTGGTGCCGCGCACAGCGGCGCCCAGATCGATGCCCGCAATGCCGCCTAACCCATAGGCCGCATAGACATCGTAGCCGGCCTGATTGTTTATCTGCTTGGCACGCCCATAAGTTTCCGACTTACCGTCAATCGTATGACCGTCCGAAGTCGTATAGTTGACGACCGTGCTTTCTTGAAAACCCGTGCCGGGATTTCCGTTGAAATCCGTCACACTTTGCGATTGGCTCCTGCCGTTCCAGTCGAGCATTAAACCGCCCCGGCCGGCGCCCATGAGATCCATCTGGCCGCCGAGCAGGTAATAGTTGGAATTATAAGAGCCCGCATTGGTGGTGTAATTGTTGATCTGATAATCGCTGACGTTTTCCAGGTTGGAGAACTGCCCCCAAAAAACATTTTTTTGAAAACTGGGAATATACGCCGGGCTGTATTTGAAGAAATCATACATGTCTTCAAACATGCCGGCCGTGGAAGTGTACGTGAACGAATGATCCATGGTGATGGCAAAGGCGGTGGTGCCCAAAGATCCTGTGACGAGCAGCAAAGCAAGCAGCAATGAAAGTTTCTTCACTGTCCCTCCCCCTCTCGTTTTTTATATAATTTTAATCCCTAAAACCGTTTGAAGCCTCCGCCCCCCTTTCCCGCAAAATATCGTGGGAAATTCCCCCGGTGTTTTTCAAAAACCATAAAGTAAAACGCAAGATACCATGTTGCAGATTTTTTTGTCAACCGGAAAGCGCCTTAGGTCCGGCTTGCATTCGGCATCACCCTACTTTTTTCACTTTTAACTTTCCAACTTTTTCTGTTAGGCTAAAGAAAAAGCCCGAAAGGACGGCCCCGCGTGCCTCACTGGCGAAAAAACCTCCTACAAGCCTGCGATAGTTTTTTTCGACCAAAAGCCTTGTTCGCGGAATTGGCGGCTTCCCGGGACTTAGGCCCGGGCTGGGCGGCGTTGGGCGTGACCTCGGTGCTTTTCGCGATCATTGCCGTCACCGCCCATGTCCGCCAAGTTCCCATGCTGGAAAAGCCGCTTTGGCCGTTGCCCCATTATCGGCTTTGGCTGGCAATACTGTTGCCCGCTATATGGTTTTTAGGCTGTTGGTTGAGTGCGGGCGTGGCTTGGAGCCTGGGGCGCTTGCTGGGGTTGCGCCGGGATATGAAAACCTTGCTGGCCGCGGGCATGCCTGCGCTTTTAACCCCGCTTTGGCCCATGCAATGGCCCACGGAATTGGCCGTGTCCCTGGGCTTGTTGAACGTCAACTTGCCCGGTTTCCCGGGGTTTTGGACCCGGGAATTGATGCCGGCTTCTTCCTTCATATATATGTTGTGCCTGCTTTGGCTGTCTTGGGGTGAGGTTTTCAACCTGGATTGGAAGGGCGCCTTTGCCCTGGCTGTAATATCCCTGGTACCGACCTTGGGGTTCTGGGCATTGATTCTGCGATAGAAATTGCAGGAGCCGGTCATAAACCGGCCCGCTAAATATTTTAATTTCGGGTCATTTCCCTGATTACCG
>JAAXVQ010000378.1 GCA_013335425.1 Candidatus Firestoneibacteriota bacterium
AAAATACAGGGCATTGCCCTGCAGATCGCAAACCACTTTCACGGCATTGGGATTGGAGTAATCCTCCGTGGGCAAGGGCGCCGCGAGGGTGGACATCAACAAAGTTTTGTCCTTCACCAGCGGCGCGCACAAACGGTCGATAGTGGCGGGCAGGATAAAAGGTTCGTCGCCCTGGATGTTGACCACGATGTCGCAGTCGATTTTTTTAGCCACCACGGCCAAACGGTCCGTGCCCGAGGCGCAGGCTACCGGGGTCATGACCGCTTCCCCGCCAAAACGTTTCACTTCGGCGGCAATGCGCGCATCGTCCGTGGCCACGATGACCCGGTCAAGGGTTTTGGCACGGCCCGCACGGCGCCAAACGTGTTCGATCAGGGTCCGACCCCCGATATCGGCCAGCGGTTTTCCAGGCAGGCGCGTGGAAGCAAAGCGCGCCGGAATGATGCCGAAAATTTTCATGAAAGAGCTCCCTAAGTTCTATAGGTCCCATAGGACCTATCTATATTTTTTTAAGATCTCTTCAATCACTTGGGTGGTGCTGCGCCCTTCCACCAGGGGCATGCTCACCACGTCCCCGCCTAACGCCAGCACGGTTTCGCGGCCAATGACTTTTTCCTTGGGCCAGTCCGCGCCTTTGACCAAATAGAAAGGTTTCAAAGTGGCGATCAGCGCGCCGGGATCGTCCTCGCCGAAAATGACCACCAAGTCCACGCACTCCAAAGAGGCGATGAGTTCGGCGCGCTCGTCTTCGGGCAACAACGGGCGTTTCTCGCCTTTGAGCCGGCGCACGGAGGCGTCGCTGTTTAAACCCACCACCAACGCGTCTCCCAAACGGCGGGCTGCGGCCAGGTAACGGGCGTGCCCTTGGTGCAACAGGTCAAAACAGCCGTTGGTGAAAACCACTTTGCGTCCGACTTCGGTCCAGCGCGCCACGCGGACCGCAGCTTCCTGCCAGTCCACGATTTTGCTGCGCGGATCACGGGGCAAACCGACTACGATTTCCAAGGTTCCTCCGCGATGCGTTTTTTTAATTCCTTCTGCGTGGTGGTGGCCACGCCCACTTCCGCCACGGTAATGCCGGCCGCGCAATTGGCGGCTACGGCCGCTTCGCGGAAATTCCCCCCCGCCGCCAAGCACAAGGTCAGGGTGGAAATTACGGTGTCTCCGGCGCCGGAAACATCGTACACTTCCCGGGCTACGGTGGGAATGTGCGACACATGCCCGCCCTGCTCGAAAAGCGACATGCCTTCCTCGCCCCGGGTGATGAGCACGGCCCGGCAGTGCAATTTTTCCAAAATAACCGCCCCGGCGGCATGCAGACTTTTGCGGTCCGTAATCCGGATGCCCGAGGCTTTTTCCGCCTCCATCTGGTTGGGGGAGATCAAATCCACGCCCTGGAACTTGGCGATGTTTTCCGGCTTCGGGTCGCCGGTCACGGGCTTGCGCCCTTGCCGGGCGAGCGCGATCACGCCCTGAGCCAAAGCTTCGGTCAGTAGACCCTTGTTGTAATCCGAGATAATCACGGCATCCACTTTTTTCATTTGCTGTCCGATCCCGGCCAGCAAACGCGCCACCACCCGCGGCGAGACCGGCAGAGCGTTTTCCCGGTCAATGCGCACCACTTGCTGCGAGTGCGCGATCACGCGCGTCTTGGTGATGGTGGGGCGGGACGCGTCCCGGATGAGCAAGTCCGTGTTCACGCCCTCTGAGTTGAGCAGCTTGGTCATGCGCCGAGCCGCCTCGTCCGTGCCCACCACACCGGCTAAAAACACCTCGCCGCCGAGGGCCTTGAGGTTGTTGGCCACGTTGGCCGCGCCGCCGGGAAGCGCGTTTTCCCGCTGCACGTGCACCACGGGAATGGGCGCCTCGGGAGAAATGCGGCTGACTTTTCCCCAGATATATTCATCCAGCATCACGTCGCCTAGGACCAATATTTTCTTGCCCGTGAAGCGGTCGATCAGGTTTTTCAAGCGTGCGGCGCGGACATTTTTCATGCCTGGGACTCCTTCGAAGGATAAACCATCTCTTCCACCAGCTTGCAGAGCACATGCCCCAAGGCCAGGTGGATTTCCTGCACCCGCATGGTGTTGGCCGAAGGCACGCTCAAGGCCACGTCGGCCAAAGACGCCATTTGGCCGCCCTGCCCCACAAACACAACCACGCGCATGCCCCGCTTTTTGGCTTCGGCCATGGCGGCGAGCACATTGGCCGAGTTGCCCGAAGTGCTCAAGCCCAAAAGTACGTCGCCGGGACGGCCCAGGGCCTCCACTTGGCGGGAAAAAACGCGTTCGAAACCATAGTCATTGGCCAGCGCCGTCAAGGCCGACGTGTCCGTGGTCAACGCCACGGCCGCCATGGCCGGGCGCTCACGCTGGTAGAGCCGGGCCACGAGTTCCGTGGCATAGTGCTGGGCATCGGCCGCCGAACCGCCATTGCCGCAGATGAGCAATTTGCCCCCGGCCTGGAGGGAGCGGGCAATCACTTCCGCGGCCTGCGCCAAGGGCGCGGCCAATTCCTGTGCCGCCCGTTCCCGCAAAACCACCCCGTCCAATAATTCCTGCCGGGCGATTTGAACCATGGCATCCATGTGGCAACCTCCGTGTGCGATTTCCGAAAAATTTCCGCAGGGGCATGACGGGTCATGTCCCCCACAAATCAATCCAACCAATTTTTCCGATCACGAAATGATCGGGCGATAATTTCCGCGTGATGTCGTTCGGTTTCCGGGCCGGCGTGGAAGCCGGCCCCTACGATGACCCATACGGCGCGTACAACCGGCCGGACGTCCGGCGC
>JAAXVQ010000379.1 GCA_013335425.1 Candidatus Firestoneibacteriota bacterium
CAAACTCCTTCTGGCTCATACCCAGTTCACCGAGTTTTTCACTCAAGGTCACGCCAGGATGCGTCACCGTCTGAGGGGCATATTCATTGCGCCTGCAAGAGTGCTTTTCTGCTTCCAATGTTTTTTTGCTCAACGAACAAGCTGATCAGTCGATGGATATGCGGGCACTCTATGCAATGACCGAGCACTTTCTACTCTTACAAGATTACATTATTAAAAAAGATATTGAAAAATTGGACCTCAATAAAGAGAAACCCCATACGGGCATCAAAGTTGTGGTTGATGTAAATTTAAAACATCCTGGCGCTCATTTTTTCAAAAAACCTCATCGGGTGTTCGGAATCGTGGGTCAGTCTATGATGAGTATTTTACAAAATGTCATTACCAATGGTCAACGCGCAGCTGCCCGCAAAGCTTTTAAAGAATTTAACAATGATTCGGATAATTCAAGAATGAAAACCTTTTTACAAAGCAACAACGCCGACGGCAAACGAATAGGCGAGGTTTCGGTAAGTATTGCAGAAAGCAGCGCCGAAGCGGAAGATCAAGGCGACAGCATACCACCTATAAACGCGCAACAAATGTTCAAGAGCTCCTTCACGGAAGGGTTGGGTACCGGCGTTGGCCTGGATTCCATCAAGAAGCAACTGGTTAATTTTGGCGGTCACATTTCTTATTTGACAGAAATACATAAGGGAACAAAAGTTATTGTCCGTTTTAAGCAAGTCATTAATGGTTCCGCCAAAAAGGGGACCAATGCGGAAAAATTTGAAAGGGTTTTCGCAAATTATTTCAAGGAAAAGGCCGGAGCATCGGCAACCACGGATGGCAGAGAACCGCCGGAAGAAATCGCAAACCGGCCGGCGCATTCCTCGCTTATAACCCTGCTCGTTGCAAGCTGGGGACTGGTGTTCCTAACCCTAAGCGGCCAATTTTTCGATGCCGGTCAATTTGCTCAATCCGGAATTTCTTGGGTGATGATACTATCGTTGCTGCCTATGTCGGTAACGAAATTGCTGCAGACGCTGGGTTGGAAAACAGGCATCCCTGCATCGCACAAGACCAGAGAATTGGGTATCCCAGGTCAATCCATGCGGGACCTCCCTCCAGCCCCCTTGCTGGAACGTCTTTGGATGTTTGGGTTAGCCTTGCGCGCGGGCGTATTTTCCCAAACCCCGGCCACGGCGCTGGTCGAAAGCCGACTGATTCCTTCCGGTTTATCCAAGTTGGTTCCTCCCAGCTATGCTCAATCGACCGCGGACTTGAAGTCCCTGTTCAAACATGCCGGCCAGTTCGAATTACGTTTGCTCGCTTCAGAAAACCTGGGCTGGTGGTCCCGGCTGCTGGGGCAATTCACGGGACAGGCGGAAGCGGACGAGTCCGGGAAAGTAACCTTTTACTTGCCTGCATATGTCTACGCTTTGGCCGGCAAAGAGCTGCAGGAAGCGAACCAACCCCAGGGCCCGGGCATTCAATTGTTCAAAGCCATGGTGCATATGTTGGGTAAGGGAACGACGCAGGCACAATTGCGCGCAGTGAACCGGCTAGAGCCTGCAACCAACACCAAGATAGATATTTTCCTAGGACGTACTTTACGAAACCTGGCTGGCCTTCTGCCGGTCGGCTCCTCCCTTCGTTTGAGGACGGCAACTTGGGGCATGGCTTTGAGCCCCAGGCAGACCTGGCAAAACCTTTTCGAGAGCATGCCTGTGATGTTGCGGACTCACGATTTAACTCGGCAATTGGCCAACGCGGATTTAAATCGGCGCGACGATGACACTCCCTTAGGGACCGTGGTTGCAACCTATCGGACCCTGGCAACCCAGGCCAATGAGATCACCCAAACGGCCTTTGCCAAAGCCCTTATTCATTGGGTCGTGATGCAACGCATCCAAGCGCCGGCTTCCTCCAATCAGGGAACCGCGCTAGATGGCGTCCTGATATCCGAACTGTTTCAAAGGTTGGACTGCATGGCGTTGGAGGATTGGGCGAAGGTAGATTTGACCCTGCCCCATGCCGACTGGCAGGATGTCCTCAAAGACCACACCCTAAAAGTCCCCAAGGCATTCTCCTCAAACCGGCCGGCACTCCGGCAACTACGCCTGTTGAACAATCATTTGCAGGAATTTTTTAAGCTGGTGGACAATAAAAACTTTGCGCCGAAAGTGCCCAGGATTCTCAAAAAGACCAACTCCTCAGCCTAAGCGCGCCACCCGGAACAATCTTTGTCGGCCAGGTAAAATCCATAAGTCGTGGTCGGCACCTTTGCCTGCCCGCGGTGCCAGGCACAAATTAAAGATTTTTAAAACTTTTTCCCGACCGGCCCTGTCTTATGGGGTAAAACCCCATAATGACAGGAGGGCATCGCCCATGGGAAGGCCGCTTAGGCTTAAAGCACCGGATTTGACTTACCACATCACCTCCCGCACCAATGGCCGGCGATTGTTCATGAAAAAGAAAGCCGACCAGAAAATGCTCTGCCGTTGTTTGCATAAAGTCCTGGTCAAATACAATGTAACCATCTACTCCTATACGCCTATGATGAATCATTTCCACATGATGATTCACCTTAAAAAAAACACGGATTTGTCCAAAGTCATGTGCGAGTTCAAGGTCTTATACGCCAAGGTTTTCAACAAGAAATACAAGATATCAGGCCACTTTTGGGGCGATCGTTTCCGGTCGTGCATAGTACAACCAGTATGCCTTAGCCTGCCTGCGCTACATAGACCGCAACGCCGTGAAAGCCGGCTTGGTGGATCACCCCGCCAAGTGGTACTTGACCT
>JAAXVQ010000380.1 GCA_013335425.1 Candidatus Firestoneibacteriota bacterium
GAAATCGACGACCTCCAGGGCGGCGCCGTTGATGACCAGCACGGTGTCCCCCATGGCGCAGGCGGCGTAGCAGGCGCCGTTGGGCCAGTGCCCGAGCGGTTTCACGCGCTCGGCGGAGTTGGGCAGGGGGATGCCGGGGTCGGTCTGGGCGTGGGCGACCATCGCGCTGAAAAGCAGCGAGGCCAGCAGGACGAGGAGGATCCTCACGTCCATGGCGCTGTGCGTCTCTTCCAGCCCATACTCGATGCGCAGCGTGCCCACGCTTTTCCTGGTTCCCAGCAGCGCCGGTTCGCTCAAGGTCAACCCCTGCGCCTGCGCCGCCCGGACAATGGCTTCTCCCAACGGGTGTTCGGAACCCCGTTCGGCCGAAGCGGCCACGGCCACGGCCGAATTCCGGGCGCCGATTTCCACTTCTTCCCGGGTAATGCCTTTGGACCAATGCGCGGTTTGCAGCAGGTCCGTCACTTTTTCCCAGTCTATGACTTCTCGGTCATTCACCCAGCGGATATCCGTCAGTCTCACTTTACCACCCCCGAATGAGCGCAGCCAAAATAAAACCCGCGCCCATAGTGGTCAACGCGCCCGTAAAAATAGTTTCCATGGCTTGCACAAGCGTTTGCTTGCCCAAAACCATCCCTAAGTTGCCGTAAATCACCGGCACACCCAGCACGGCAATCAATGCCCGCCAACCCGCTTGCAATCCGAACCAATCCACCAGCAACATATATAAGGTATTGCCCACCAGGGCAATCATCACGGCCGCGGCCAAAACCCGCGGTTCTTTCCAGCTTTGGGCACCGCGGACCCAGCGCCCGCCCAGCCAGAGCGTTCCTGATAAAAGCGCCAACCCCACGACCGCTGCTGCCAAAACGCCGGACAGCGGCCAATGCAACCCCATTTGAAATCCCCACCCGCCGGGAATCAAATGCGGTGTCAGCAACAGCCCGGCGCTCATTCCCGCTCCGAGCAGAAAAAGTAAAACCGCTTTCAAAGAAGAGAACATAAGCCCCGCTTGTCTTAAACGCTATTTGCCCGTTCCGGGTCCCCCGGCAGGCAGGTCTATACTATACACGGCTTTCTTAAAATTGTTCAACGCCATTATGCCGCAGACCTCCGCTGCGAGGCAGGCGAAAATAATAAGGCGGAAAACCGGGGGCGGAGTGTCTAAATTTATGAAACCAATTGCGGTGTAATTACGTATACTAATTAGAATCGAAGTAGTTTAACTTTTTAATTTTTTTCTTAATTCCCCTCCCCAGGATTTGGTGGGAGGGGACGAAGGGGAGGGGGTAAACGCCTTATCTTCAAAGCTTTGTCCCCTCACCTTGATCCTCTCCCACAAGGGGAGAGGAATTTAAAAAATGCCCTTTCCGCAAAAAGAACTATATGGACCAGAAGTTATTAAACTGGATCGAGGAGGCATAAAAACATGAACTGGTTAAAAGGGTTGGCACTGGGGGTACTCTGTTTGGCTCCATCGTTGGTCTCTGCCGAGGATCTGGGAGCCGGGCGCATCAGCTTTATTCAGGGGCAGGCGCAAATCCAACCTGCCGGCGCCAAGGACTGGCAGGTGGCGTCCGTCAACGTGCCCGTGCGGGCCGGAGACCGATTTTGGACGCCGGAAGAAGCTCGCCTGGAATTGCAATTCCAAAACGGCACGGTGGTGCGCCTCGATACCAAGTCCACCTTGGATGTTTTGAGCTTAACCGAGGACGCGATGCAGTTCCACCTAAGCATGGGGCATCTGTTGTTTAGAACCAGCCGCAAGCCCGCCAAGATCATTCAGGTGGATTTGCCCGACTCTTCCCTGGTGGTCCAGGACAAAGCGTTGTTTCGCGTGGACATCACGCCTGACGGCGGCGAGGAATTCGGGATTTTCCAAGGCGCTATGGAAATCGCCACTTCGGGCAGTAAAACACGCATTCGCACCGGCGAGATGCTTTCTTTGGAAAACGGCAGTTCGGAAGTCTCCCCGTTGAAAGCCGCGGACGAATGGGAGCAATGGAACACGGACCGGGACCGGGAGCAAATGCGCGCCGCGGCTGCTTCACCTTACCTGCCGCCGGAGCTCAACGTTTATGCGGATGACCTCAACCGCAACGGCGAATGGGTCAACGTGCCGGATTACGGCTATTGCTGGACGCCGCGGGTGGGCATCAGCCTGGGCTGGGCGCCGTTCCGTTTCGGGAGCTGGTTGTGGATGGACGATGATTGGCTGTGGGTGTCTTCCGAGCCTTGGGGTTGGGCGCCCTATCACTACGGCCGTTGGACTTATTACTCCAACCGTTGGTGCTGGGTGCCGCCTCTGCGCGGTGAAATCCATTGGGGGCACGGCTATGTGGGCTGGATCCACACGCCCCGTTATATCGGCTGGGTGCCTTTGGCCCCGGGCGAGGAGTTCCGCCGTGGCGTTCCTTTCCGCGGTCAATTTCATAACGTGCCGCATGCCGGGGCGTCCACGGTGGTGGAGCGCGGCGGTTTCGCTTCCGGGCGGATGGTTCCTATCAATCCGCGGGAAAACATTTTCGCGGCCGGAAAACATCAGGTGGGTTCCCCGGATATCCGCCCTGCCGGCAACCTGCACGTCGGCCCGGCGGTGTCGGCCAACCGCTTGCCCTCGAAGGCCATCCGTTCCCAAGACATCCGGCAAATACGTCAACAACACCCGCAACTGCGCGTGGTGCCGCCTCAAACCCATCAATACCGGCAGGGTTACCGGAACAGCGAACGCGGACAAATAGTCCGCGGGCAACCAAGGCCCGCCATGGTTCAACCGCAACCGGCAG
>JAAXVQ010000381.1 GCA_013335425.1 Candidatus Firestoneibacteriota bacterium
GGTGGGGAGGCCACGGTGGCGGTCAACGCCACCGTCGGGATCGCCGTGGAACGGGGTGCGACCACCGGACTCGCGGCAGCGGCTGCTCGGGGAAGCGTGTAGGTGAGGGCAATACGGTGAGTGGCCCCCAAAAGCCCGTAGGGTACGAACGCATAGTCCAGGTGAAATTCACCGTAAAAAACACCGGCGCCGGCTGTCACCCCGGAGACCGTGTTGGTGCCGTAGTTGTCGTAGTATTCAAAATTGTCCACCGCGCCCTGGTAATGATATCCGGCGCGCAGGGCCAGAATTTTTTCAAATACGTATTCAGCCCCAAAGTTGATTTTGCCGTACTGCTCCAAAAGTTGGTTGTAATCCAAAGCCAGCAGCAGGCGCGGCAGGGCCTGCCAGGAAACGCCCGCTTTAAAGTTGATGGGCAGACGGGCGTAATTGTCCTGCAGGCGCGTGGCGGGGCCCAGGTTCTGCACCACCCCCCCCAGCTTCCAGGCCGGCCAGGGCAGGCGATACAAAAAACTCAAGTCCGCGCCCCAACCGACGGCAACCTGACTGTCGATGGTTTCCGAGAACAGCTTAACGGCTGCGCCCAAGGAGAGTTGGGCATCGTACGGATAGGCGTAGGCGGCCGAAAGGGCGAGGTTGTTGGCGGAAAAAGTTCCGCGCGCGGGAGAGTCCGGCGTGTCCCCTTCTTCGGAGCGGAGCAACTCGCCGGCATTGAGATACACCAAGGAAACACCGCCCACCCCCACGGGCAGAGGCAGGGTACCCGCCAAATGTTCGAAGGTGGTGCTTTCCAGCCAGAACGCATGCATGGCCGTAAAGGCCGGCGTAGAAATTTGGGAAATGCCGGCGGGATTCCAATAGACCGCGGACGGTTCGTCGGCGATTCCGGCATAGGCTTCCCCCATGGCCACGGCGCGCGGACCCACGCCGATCTTGAGAAAAGTCGCGGCCGTAGTGCCTTCGCCGGAAATGGCCGCGCCTTGGACCGCAGGTAACCAAAGGACCACTGCCAGCCATGCTTTGATAAAACGCACGCCAAGCCTCCCGGAGGATTCGGTATTTCGTATCTTAGCACCGCGGCCGGGTGGAGTCAACCGAATGCCCGGAAGGTCTATTCCTCGGAAATGCCGAAAAGTTTGTCCGTGACGGAGTAGGGAAGGATCACTTCAAAAATATGACAGGGTTTGGCAATGCCTTTTAAGATCACCGGTTCCGGCATGTCCCTTAAAATCAGCCGCTTGTTCAAACGCGTGTCGAAATAATATAAGAACGTTTCCTTTTCAAAGATCTTGATCTTATGCTCGATTTTCTTAATATGCACTTCCGTTTGCAGCTTTTCAAAAACCTCGTCCGACACCACAATCCCGCGGTTGAATAATTTCTGCTCCCAAGCATGCGCATGAAACGGAAACGGCTGGGGCAAGTGGTCTTCGATGAATTTTTTTACCGCATCCGAAGAACCCGAAAGCCGGGCTGCCTGGGTTAAGGCCGGAGAAATGACGATCGGATATTTGGGGCGGTCTTCGGCGCCCACCAAAGCCTGGAACAATTCCCCGCAGGTCAAACCGATGCCCACCTCCACGCGGGGCATGCAGTAGTCGCTGGCCGACTTCACCAGCACTTTCATGAGCGCTTCCTCGGCTAGGTTCTCGGCCGGCTGGGCGGCCAGCTCCTGCAAAAACGCCCGCGTTTCCGCGGAGACCGCCGCGTCTTTCAGCAAACCCAAACTTTTCTCCAGGGCGCGCGGTTTCAACCAGGGCAGCTTGAGCGCCTGGGCCTCTTGATACATGCTCTTGACGCGGCGGCGGTGTTCCTCCGTGGACTGCGCGCGCAATTGAATGAAGCGTCCGGCCAAGTTGTAGGCGGCCCGGATCGCATCCGCCGCGCGCTGGTAGTGGGCCGCATAACCGTCCCCGGCAAAGTAAATCCGTTCTCCCTGACATGCCTGGGCTTCGGTGTCCACGGCCGTGAGATACGGCGTGAGAAACGAAGCCGTGTCCTTGGAAAGCTTCATGGTGGTTTCCGTGGAATTGCGCAAATCCGCGAACAAAAAAGTGCTCTGCTGCCGCCGCTCCCGGTCGCCGGGATAAATGTCCCCCTGGGTCCGGCACAAGAACAAATTGCCTTCGGCGAACGCGTTGTCCAAATCCTGCCGGAGTTTTTCCCACTGCGGCGCACACTTCAAGCGGTCCTGTTCGGGGCCGGGCGCATCCGCGTAAACCAAGGCGCATCCGCGCCAAAGTTTAAAGCCGGTGCGGCCGGGGTCCGCCTTCTGACCCTGGGCATAGCGGGTTCCCAAGCGCTGGGCATCCGTCTGTAAGGTTAAAAACCCCGTCCAACGCTCCAGGGCCGTCTCCAGCGCCGCGGTCAACTCCGCGCGTGAAAGACGCCCCAGCCACTGCCGGTGTCCGCGGCGTAAAAACGTCTGCGCGTCCCGAAGAGCGCGGCGCGCCGAGGGCACGAGGTGCTTATGGCGGGGCTTCAACTGCTTTAAAAATTTTTCCCGAGCCGCGGTCTTGTGCAGCAGCTCATCCAGAAAATGTCCGGACCCCAAACAGGGAAGGTTTTCGGCTTCCAGGCCGATGCCCAGATTTTTTCGAAACCATTGACGCAACTGCTCGCCGGCAATCTCCCCCAGCACCCATTCGCGAAAATCCCGTTCGCGCCGCATCCAAGCCGTCAAGCGCCTGCGTTCCGCCGGCTGGGACCACAGGGCTTTCCAGGAACGCGGTTCGGCCAGGGCCCAGGCCGCGTGGGGACATTCGAACCAGCGGCTGG
>JAAXVQ010000042.1 GCA_013335425.1 Candidatus Firestoneibacteriota bacterium
CGCGACTTTGCCGACTTGCTCGACGTACCGACCAACTTTGTGTCCGACATTATCAAGGATCAGCGCGGCACAACTCGGGATGGACGGAAAATCTATACGCTGGGCGATGTCTATCCTCACGCCGACCTGGTGACATATCCTTCGGACATCGAGGGGTTCGGCAATGCTTTTCTCGAAGCCATCTATTACCGTCGGCCTATTGTCGTCAACAATTACTCGATCTTTGACATAGACATCAAGCCGAAGGGCTTTCGCGTGATCGAGTTCGACGGCTATATCACCGACGACACGGTTCGCCAGGTGCGGCAGGTGTTGCAGGAACCCGACCTGGCGCGAGAGATGACCGAGCACAACTATCGGCTGGCGCATCGTCACTATTCTTATGCGATGATCGAGCGCCGCTTACAGACGCTCATCGCCGACTGCTTTGGCGAGCAGTAAGGTGAATCATGACAAGCAATAAACTACTAATTGGCAACAATCTTGACTTATTCAAGGACATTTCAAACAAAAGCGCGTATAAGAGTTTTAGTAAATAATTGGAAGGGCGTTTCAAACGCCGGAGGGCAAAAAAAAAACATGGCCGAAGTCCGGAAAATTATAAAGATCGACGAAGATCGTTGCAATGGGTGCGGGCAGTGCATTCCCAATTGTCCGGAAGGAGCCCTGCAGGTCATTGACGGCAAGGCACGGTTGGTCAGCGACTTTTTTTGCGACGGTTTAGGGGCTTGTCTCGGGCATTGTCCAAAAGGCGCCATCAGCGTCGAAGAACGCGCGGCCGAACCTTACAGTGAAGAGCGGGTGATGGAGAACATTGTTGCCAAGGGAGAAAACACCACCCGGGCGCATTTGGAACACCTCCACGCGCACGGGGAAACCGAACTCTTTAACCAAGCCGTAGCGTTCCTAAAGACACGGAGGTTGCCCAATCCCTACGCACCGGCGTTGGCGGAATTGGAACACCACGGCGGCTGTCCGGGTACGCGCATACGGGCGTTCAAACCCGAAGCTTCCTCCGAAAAACAAAATAGGGCGGCCGCGACGTTCGAAAGTCGGGAGTCGCAGTTGCAAAACTGGCCGGTGCAGATTCATCTGCTCAACCCCAACGCGCCTTATTTTAAAGACGCGGATCTGCTGATTGCCGCCGATTGCACGGCTTTTTCCCTGGCGGATTTTCATGAAACGTTCTTAAAAGGGAAGGTGTTGCTGATCGGTTGCCCGAAACTTGATGACGGGGAAGCCTATGGGGATAAATTGACCGCGATTTTTAAGAACAACAAAATTCGTTCCATCACCCTGCTGCATATGGAGGTTCCCTGTTGTTTCGGGTTGCTGGCGTTGGTTAAGGAAGCCCTCGCACAGGCTCAAAAACAGGTGCCTTTGGAAAGCGTGGAGGTGAGCTTGCAGGGACAAATTAAAACACGGGAAGCGCAGAAGAACTAAACCCCTGCCGAGGCGATTGATGGGCCCGGGCAGGGGTTTGGTTGGGAAACCAATTCGGGCCGGCTCAGCAGGCGGCGAGCTGTGCTTGGGTCAGATACCAGGCTTGCTTTTTGAGAAAATATTCCACGGCGGTTTTATATTCCGCCAGCAAAGAATCCATCAGTTCCTTCACCGAAGTGATTTTTTCCACTCGGTAGGCATTGGCCCCGGAAAAAACAAAGCCCTTGTCCAACTCTCCCGTATGGGCGCTCAACAGGGCCTTGGCAATGCAATAAGGCGCATGGGTGAAATCGCAGGTCTGCAGGCATTTCCAAGGGCATTGGGTCGGTTGGTTCAAACCTTGGGTAACGCTCTGTAAAAAGGCGTTTTTCATGGCCCGACCGGGCAGGCCCACCGGGCTGTCGATAATCACCAAATCTTCCTGTTTGCAATCCACAATCGACTGCTTGAAAGCATCGGCTGCGTCGCATTCGTACGTGGCGATAAAGCGGGTGGCCAACTGCACGCCTTGGGCGCCCAATTGCAGGAATTTGAAAATATCCCCGCCGGAAAAAACGCCGCCGCCGACAATGATGGAAATGGGTTTCTGATATTTTTCTTCGAACGGTTTGACGGCTTCAATCACTTCAGGAAGCAGGGACTCCAACTGGTACTCGGGGAGTTCCAAATGGATTTTGTTGAATCCCAAGTGCCCGCCCGCGCGGGGTCCTTCGAGCACGAATGCATCGGGAACCATCTGGTAATGTTTGGACCAGTGGCGGCAAATAATCCGAGCCGCCCGGTCCGAAGAAACAATCGGGACCACTTTGGTCAAAATCGCCCGCCAGGTGGCTTCCGGGATGGCTTCCGGTTTTTGGATTGGCAGGCCCGCGCCCATGAAAATGAAATCAATGCCCTCTTCCCAGGCCGTTTGAGCCAATTCGCCGTAATCGGTCAAGGCAATAAGGATGTTGACCCCGAGGAGTCCTTTGGTCAAAGAGCGCGCCTTTTGGATTTCGCTACGCAGTGAGAGGACGTTTCCGACTTTAAAGTGCACGTTGGGGACAGGATGAACAAAGCCCAGCCCGGTCACGGAGATAACGCCGATGCCGCCTTGGTTAGCCACAGCGGAAGCCAAGCCGGCCAGGGAAATGCCGATGCCCATGCCGCCTTGAATGATGGGAACCCGCGCTTCCAGCTTGCCGATTTTTAAGGAGGGTAAATTCAGGGATAACAAAGTGAACCTCTTTCTTGTATTTTAAAACCTACTACGGAAATTTTCGCCGCTGTCAAGACCGGTGGGAAAGCATTCCGGGGTGAAAAGCGACTGGGAACATTGAAATGCATAACCGATAAACAACAGGCTGGTTTGTGCCCCCTGGCCAAAAAAAAAGCCCAGGCATTTGCCTGGGCTTGTATTTCTAGAAACAAAAAGCAGAGGGTAAAGCGTCGAAAGCGGACCGTCTTCTCAACTTGATCTGCTTTGGTTGATCAACTGCTCTGCATGATTGCTTCACAAAATCCTGGCACTCGGGCTGGGCGGTTTTCCGGCCAATGGGCGGTTCGCAGCTCTGCACGCCGTATTTTCCGGGTATCACCCTACTGCATTTCATAATACGAATACCATTATGAAGAATTATCTGAGATTCGGCAAGCGTTCAATTAGTTATTTTTGGAGATTCGATTAAATCCTTGTTTTTAAAGCGGATAAAAAGGGGCGGAATTGCTCTGTGGATAAGTTTGGCGCGCGTATGGTTCGGTTTGGCCATAAAACAAAAAAACTAAAACCACCTTTTAACCCCCGCGGTGTCAAACAAGTGAGACCGAAATAGGTACAAGGAGCGGGTCATGAAAATTCGTGCTGGGTTGTGGATCGATCATGCAAAAGCAGTGGTGGTGGCTCTCACGGAAGGAGGCGTAAAGACGCTTTCGATTACTTCCAAAGCGGAAAAACCTTTTGGGCCTGTGAAGGTAAGTGCCGGAAGGAAGTCCTGGGGCATCTCTCAATTGCCTGCAGACGACAGCCTGCAGCGGCGGGAGACGGGTCAATTGAAAATTTTCTATGAAGCGGTCATTGCCGGCTTGCGCAATGCTCGCGAGATTTTGGTTTTAGGACCCGGCGAAGCCAAACTGGAGATGAAGAAACGGATGGAGAGAGACGGCCTGGGTGAGAGAATTGTGGCCGTCGAAACCTCAGGACGCCTGACAGACCGGCAAGTTTCAGCCAAGATTCAGAAGTATTTTCGAGAACAGCGCGGTAAACAGGCTCCAAAAGTGTTTCCCGGCCGGAGTAGCCAGAAGCGGCGCTTGCCGCGGGAAGTTCATAGTGTGGATCGGTTCCGGTATTCACAGGAACTGAATTAGAGCCACTTCGGCCTAGCCCCTCTATTTTTGCGCAGCGAGAATAGAGGGGCTACTATAATCAGCGAAAAGCTTAAACAGCTGAAGACGGGAAATACCCGCCGGCGAGCCAGATGAAAAAGCGAGGAGGCGTTAATCATGAGTGACATTAAAAAGGAAGTGCTCGACATGTTGAACCGTGCGTTGGAATTGGAGCATGCGGCACGCATTCAATATCTGGCGCATGCCGAAGCGGTTCATGGCTTGGGCGCCGAGCCCATTATTGCGCGGCTCAAGGAAATCGCGGCGGACGAATTAAAACACGAAGGCGCTTTTCGGAACCTTATCGGCGCTTACTTGGGCGGAAACCCTTCCATGAGCCTGGCGGAAACGCACAAAGCGAGAGAACTCAAGGGCATTTTAGAGGTCAATCTTAAGGGTGAAAAGGAAGCGGTGGATTTCTATCAGCAAATTTATCAAAAGGTGATGGACAATAAAAAGGCCTTTCCCTATGCCCTCGAAACCTTGGAGCACCAGTTGCGGCATGTGATCATCGAGGAAGAAGAACACATTACCGAATTAGCGGTTCTGTTGCAGGACTGAAGTTACGGGGCAGGTGTTGCCGCCTTAGGCCGATTGCCGGTAATTCGTAAATCGCCGGAAAGGCCTTCTGCCTGGTTGATCCGGCATCTCGATCCCGAAGCGGATTAGTTGTTTTATCACCGTTTTTTGCAAAACCTGGTTATCCGGCAAGGGTAAAACCAGTGGCATCCCGGATAAATCGTTAAGGATTATTTTTTTAAAACCGGAGAATTTGAAATCTTGCAATAATCGCAAACGTGCATTTATTTCCTCAATATCGGCCGGTAAGCGTTCTTTTTGTCCTGCCCAAGGACTCAGCAAGGTTGAGTAGCTTGCGGTTAACAGGTGGTTGGGGGACGTTTCGTTTTGGCTGCCGATCACTTTCCCGAGGACCAACGCGCCCTCACGTCGGAAGTCCGCGACGGCTTGATGACCCGCGATTTTGGTTTTCCATAGCGCTTCCGGTTGGCCCAAGAAAGCCATGGTTGCAAAGGCAACCCGGTCCCAAACATTTGGCTGGAAACGTTGCCGGCCGCTGAAGAGAATGACGCTTTCAATAAGACGGCCGATCCAGACTTGCCTGGCGGAACGATTCTCAGCCCGCGCATATGCCTTGAGCAACGCAACCGGCAGGTACACGGTAGGGGTGTTCAAATCCAGGTATTTGCCGGTCAGCAGCCGCATTAAGAAAGAGAAAGTGCCGAGCTGCGGATCGTACGCCACCCGGAATTCCTGCGCCGTACTTCTTTCCCCCAGGGACGGAGCCAACATCCGGTAATTGTCCAACTCAAAATACTTTTGCATGGTTTGGTTGAGCAATATACGCAAACTTTCGTTTTTAAACAGCGGATTTTCCAAGGTCGTGATGCAGGCGGCGCCTGGTCTTAAGTCCAGCTTGAAGGGAATGAACTTAAATTTGGGCGGGTTCGGGACTTGTCTAAAACCATGGCCGGCATTGACCGGCCCGGTTTTGGCCCCCCCAAGGTTGTCAGGGGTGTTTTTCCTCATGAAAGAAAAAAGCTCCGTGCGGTGCCGCTGCCAAGGCCCGTCGAGGGGGTACCGGGAAGACATGCCGAAATAAATATTCGGGTCCAGCAGGAGGCGCATTTGCTCCCACTGGGCGGAATCAATCGCGACAGTTTCGTCTCCCGTCCGTTTGCGGGAATCCGCCGGGTGGTAGGAATGCAATTCGAAAATGGCGTCCACGGATTTTGCCGTGAGCAGCGCGTTTTCAGTGCCGACATTCCATGGCAAATTGGCTCCGACAATAATAACCGGCGTTTTGGAGTCGATGCCCAGCAGCCTGCGGAATCGGTCGTCGGCCACCTCCCGAACCGAAAGTTTCCGGACGCCGTGCTGTTTCAAAATGGTTTCATCATATCCAGCCGAAAATGCGTCCGTGGCAATAACCCGGACATTGGGCAGCGCCCGGCGCAACCCCAAAGACATATCGCCGTTGCCGGCCGCAACTTCAACAAGCACCGGCGTCCGACCCGTGTGCTCATGCAACCGGGAAATTTCGGGAGTCAGTACCTGCCGTGCGAATTCCCGGGTCGCTTCCGTGGTCCAGAGTTGGTTCCGCAGCGTTAAGGCGCTCAGGTGTCCCAAACGCTCGGGGCTCAATTTTCGCAGCCAAGGCGAGGGCGGGAGTTCACCCTTGAGGTAGGTTTGCAGCGAACGCAGAAAGGCTGCTTTTTCCTCGAGCCCGGCACCCTGCAACAGGATTTCCAGCCGTGTTTTCCAGGCCGCCGGAGTTTTGGGCTGGGCGCTGGTTTCGAACTCAGTCACGGCACTTTGGTTTCGGCTAAGGGCGACCGCGGTGGCCTGCAACCATGTTTCCGCGGCGGCAGCCGTCAGGGGGAATATTTCGTTTTGGGGCAATACGAACTCTGGGGCGCGTTTCCCGGCGTTTGTTTTTCCATGCAGCCATCCGCTGGCCAAAATAATGCCCGCCAGAGCGGCCAAGCCTATTCCCGCCGGTGCCAACCAGTTCAAACTCACGGCCAAAACCAGCAGGGTGGGGAAAACAAGCGTGGCCCAGGAAGCTCTCCGGGTGGCCGCTCCGGCGTTTGCCAACCGTTCCTGAAAGTTTTCGGGAACTTGGCCGTAAACACCCAAGATCAAGTGCCCGAGGTAAAAGGCGGCCACCACCACGGCCCCCGGTCCCAGCAGGTGAAAGCCCGCGCCTAGGATGCCCCAGGAGGCTCCGGCCTGCGTGAAGAAACTGTTGAAGAAATAGAGCGCCAGATAGCCTGCAGCGCCCATTGCGCCCTCGATGCGGCCGGCCCAGACCGGGGAGACACCCAGGTTTTCCCAAAATTTAAAGGCACCATTGGTTTTTTTCAAAATTCCTTCAAAGCTATTAACTCGGTTGTAGGAAAACAGTTCCGCATTATGCATCATGAGGATGCCTTCATCCGGATAAGCCGACGCCATTCCGAACCAAGCTCCTGAATTCAAGGGCTTGCGGTTTTCCGTCCACAACTTGGGGTTGGGGACAGCGTGCTCATCACCGCTGCGTTTCGCTGTATCCATAAAATACATGGCGTCAACATCGGTCGCCTGCAGGAGATCACTCTCGACGCCTCTGTCGTGTGGAAGGTACGCACCGATTACAATAACAGGAACATCTTTCGTGAGATGAAGTTTTTGGCGATAGGAACCGTCGGCTATTTCTTTGGAGGATAATTTTGTGATCTGGCGTTTTTTCCAAACCGAGGTATCGTAAAGGCTGTCCGAGGCGTCGGTGGTATAAATAGTGGTATCGGGCAACGCTTGTTTCAAGCCGTAAGACAGATCGCCATAACCGGCCGCCACCTCAATGATGACAGGCAGTTTGCCTGAAGCGTTTAACAGGAAGGATATCTTCGGTTTTAAAACCTCTTCCGCCAATTCATGGATGGCTTCCTGGGTCAAGAGCTGGTAGCGTAGACATAAAATATAAAAACAATCCAATAAAGGCGGGTTGATTTTTTGTAACCAAGCCGCTGGTGGGAGATTGTCGTCTAAATAGCAGTTTACAGCTTTCAAAAAACTGACCTGTTCCTCGTGGCCTGAGTAGCTTAATATGTTTCGCAGGTATGTTTGCCACTGGTCCACGGTCCTTACTGGCTGTTCAATACCCGAAATATCAGCGCCGGTAGAAGTGGCTTTATCCCGACGTTGAAATAACTTGGAGGCCACATCCGTCAGTAAAAGTTCCACATTTTCAACAGGTGCAGCCGGTCTCAGCGGCGGTTCATCCAGTTTTTTCACGCCGTCCGAACCCGCGGATGCTGCCGCACCCTCATTTTCCAACAAATTTTGGACCTGCCAGGTTTGCACCTCGCCGTTTTTCATTCCGAAAGTAAATGAACGAAGCGCCAAAGAGTAGTACAGCGATTTAAAGGGGATATCAGGCGCCGGATAGGTTACGGGTTTGTCGGGGTTTTCCGGGTCAATGACTTTTATTTCCTTGGAAGTATAGAGGACGATCCGGTCTCCTTCCACCGAGGTTGTCAACCGTTCATGTAGTTCTTCTTTGGGCCGGGTAAACGTGTTGATCACTTCGCCCTTTAAGTAATCGAATATTGCAAATTTCACAGGGCTGTCGTTTGGCAGCCGGAAGCCGTCCTCGTCGAAATCATCGTATTGAATCACCATCCTGTTTCCCCTTAAAGGATGGAAGGTTTTTAAATGTTTTATTGGCCAGGAGCGGATTTCCTGTGGGTCTTGGAGATTCTGTATTTTTAAATCGCCATAATCGTCGTTTAACAGATAGTGGCCATCCCAGGAAAGCAAATAGTCATTTACGGTTTTAGTAATTTTTAATTGGGAAAGCTCGCTTTTTCTTTCCAAATCCCATACCCAGCTCGAATCGTCGTATGAAAGAAAAATGGTTTTACCATCTCCTGAAACCTTAAGCCGGCTTGCCCTGCGGGGGAGGGTGAATTTCAGTTGTCGGGTTTTTAAATCCAAGAATTCGATTTTGTCTTCCCAGGTGGTGCTCAAAGCCATGGTTTGGCCATCGGGCAGCAAGGTAAAGTCGGGTTCGTCATTGAGACCGGTTTTAAACGTGTGCGAGAAGATCAGGTGCGATTCACGGTTGATCGCCAATTGTTGATCCGGATCCAGTATCTTTTGCCGGGCCAGTTCCTTGATTTGCCCCTGGAGCCAGTTGCGGCGTCCGGTATCATTGCTTTGGCTATAAATTTCCAGCATTTCCTTAAGCAAGGCGGTCAGACGCTGCGGCGGCAAAGATTTCGCCACCGAAAGCGGGTTTTGTCCCGTATTCCAGTGTGCCAGCAAATGTCTTCTGACTTGGTTGAAATAATCGGAATCATAAGGAGAACCGGCGCTACCTTCCAGAAAAGGAGCCATGGTGGATTGGGAGGGGATGGCGCCGTCAACCAGCACGGTTCGGATGGAATCGGCTTCACTGATCTGGGGATATGAAACGGAGGTCACGTCATCCGGCAGTTTATGCTGGAAGTAGGACAAGTAGGTTCCGTAGAGCTGGACCGGCGGGGTGTGGTTGAGTTTACGCAGGCCCTGCGGGACATAATTTCGGAGTCTGAACCCTTCCGCCGGTTTTTTGCTCGTAATTACATTCCAAGCTTCCGGGCTTAAAAAAGGAATAACCAAATGAATGGTCCGGAGTTTGTGGTCATGCGGGGACTGTACTCTGCCCAGAACGTCAATTTCAATCTGCCGTCCGGTATAGGCGGCGTCATCGAGGATCAGTAGGTGTTCCGGCGCGAGAATGCCGTTCTCGGCGGCGTAAATGATTGCTTCGGGTTTGGGCAGGCCCATTTCCCGGGCAAGGTGGTAGACCCAATCATTGCTCCGGCCGCGGCGGTATAGCATGACGGAAAATTTTTGATTGGGTTCTTGCGCAAGAGTGGCTTTGAAAGCGTCGATCGAAGCCCGCAGGGCGTCTTCGAAAGCTTCCTGGTCAATATAACTCTGTTTCAACTCCTTGATTAAAAATTGCGACCAGGAGCGCAATCTGGGGGTGTGCGCCTGCACGAAGGCTTCGGCTTTATTTTCATCAATTTTTAAATCCAACAACGGCCGGGGCGTGATATGGTCGAGAGGTTGATCGGCGCTGATCAGGAACGTTTTGAAGATGGCGCGACGCGAGGCCTCCGACATCCGGAAACCCGGAATACCCGGTCGGCTTTCCATGTCACGGATGGCTTTTTCAATGGACCAAAGCCGCTCGCTCAAACCAAACAGGTTCCGGTAGTTGCCTGGGGCCAATATTTTTTTAAGGTCTTCTGGTTTCTTCAAACCGGTGGCTTGGCGGATCATGGCCCGCGCCTTGTTGAGGTTTAAGTTTCCTTCCGCTTGCCTTAACCGCTGGCGTTCTATTGCCAGGGCGTTCAGCAACTGCCCGGTCTCGGAATAGCTCGTCATGTCTAAGCTGCGGCAAGCGGCCACTTCCAGCACCGGCGCGTCATTGCCCCGGGCTTCGAAGGAATCACCTAAAAACAGATTGGCGCCGGATTTTTTAACTGCGTCGGCTTTGGTGGCCGCGGTTAGGGCCACTTCACCGCTGCGGCGGTCAATCATCAACGCGAAATGCATCCCTTGGCGTTCGAGCGCTTGCAACAGGGATGCTGCTTGGCGTTCGAAATCACGGGAAATAGCCAGATCGATCTTGCTGCCCAAAGACTTGCAGCCAATCCCCAATTCGCCGGCAACCCGCACAATCATTTCAAGTTCTTCAGGTGCAAATTCCTTCACGGCGCCTACGAAGGTTTTTGTTTCCGGGTGGTAGATAAATTCACCCGCGCCATTGTGGGTATAAAGCGTAACCCGGCTTAATTGCGC
>JAAXVQ010000382.1 GCA_013335425.1 Candidatus Firestoneibacteriota bacterium
ATCCACCCAGGACAAGGGCATGACCGGCTTTTTAAAAATCGCCTGATCTTCCGGGGTGAGCGCCTGCCGGATTTTTTCCAAACCCGCATCGCCGTATCTGCCTTTTAAAAATTCCGTGACCGCCCTAATGCCGGTGCCTTTAACATGCGTCATCGTTGTCTCCAAAAAGGTTTTGTTTTCATGGGTTTTCATTTTACCAGAGTTTTCCGGCGGGTTGAACAACTTACTTGGAAGGATTATTCAATTTCCGAAGGGCTTCAACCGTGCTTGATGAACGCTCCGTCCCGGTACTCCTGAAAAGCCAGTTCCAATTCCGCCTGCGTGTTCATGACGATCGGCCCGCCCCAGGCAATGGGTTCGTGCAGCGGCCGGCCGGAGAGAAGCAAAAACCGCAAACCGGCTTTTCCGGCCTGCGCGGCCACGGTTTTTCCCGGGTTAAACAGCACGACGGTCCGGCGTTCGAACTCGCGCGCCGCGGCACCGAAGCGGCCCCGCCCTTCGACCACATAGGCCACCACCGTATGCTCTTTTTCTACGGGCACGGTCACGCTCTCTCCGGCGGACAAATGCACGTCCAAGTACATGGGGTCGGCCGCAATATCCGCCACGGGTCCGACCGTTTTTCCGTAGCGCCCGCAGATCACGCGTATTTCTCCCTGCTGCGGTAGGGGCACGCGGGGAATCATGGCGCTTTTAATTTCCCGGTACTTGGGCGGCGTCAGCTTGAGCCGGGCCGGCAGATTGGTCCATAACTGAAATCCGCCCAGGGAACCCGCCTTGTCCCCTTGCGGCATTTCCTGATGAATAATCCCGCTGCCGGCCGTCATCCATTGCACGTCCCCCGCACCGATCACGCCTTGATTGCCCATGCTGTCGCGGTGCTCGACCCTGCCCGAGAGCATATAGGTGATGGTCTCGATGCCGCGGTGCGGATGCCAGGGAAAACCCGCGAGATAATCACTCGGATCGTTGGAGCGGAAATCGTCCAACAACAAAAACGGATCCATCCGTTCGGCCTCGCGGTTGCTGAACGCCCGGGAAAGCTTCACCCCGGCCCCGTCCTGCGTCATCTGACCTGCATGAACCCATTGAATCGAACGTGGTTGAGACATAAGACCGCCGATTTTCCGAACAATCCCCATGACCGCCGGGCACCCGCCCGAGTTCAGGACTTGTTCAAGTTCTCAAAAGCCGTAGGCGATTAAACTGAAATAAACACGAGGAAACTTTGCGTGTGCTTTCCTTAAGTCCGTTAAGCGTCTTTAGCGGATGCTCCGCATGCGCAGGGCGGCTGCGAAGGCTTTTACGTCCACGGGTTCCACGGGTGTAAACACCACTTCCCGCGTTTCGCCGGGCATCAGCAAAAACCCGTTGTCCGCAAACCTCCCGGCGAGCGCGCCGGCGGTGAGGTAAACATAGGGCGCGGGTTGGTCCGCGGAAACTTGAAACCTTAGGCTGCCCTGCTTTTCCCGGACCTCGGAAATTTTAATCTTGGCCTCGGCCAGCCGGGTGTTTTTAAACGGCTCCGGAAAATAGGCATTGCGGAGTTCCGCGCCGTTCCCGGAAAAATGCAGGGTGAGAAAACGTTCATGCCGGCAGGGGTCGGGAAAAATCTCGGGCAGGGGCGTATCCCAGCATTTTTGACTGTTCTGCGCCGGAACGGTCACGGGCAGGGAAAATTCCCGCAGCCGTTCCCCGGACCAGGACCATAAGCGCACGGTCAGATCACCGGAGACGTTTTCCAAGCGATGGTTGCTGACCCAGATTTCCAAACGCCCGTAGGCTTCCCCGGCGCAAACCAGCACCGGGGCAAAAAGATTCACGAGCTCATGGTGCGGCAATTTCCAGGACCCGTCGAATTCCAACGAACTCCACGACATGCCCGGCCAAATATCGTTCAGTTGCCAGTACACAATGCCCATGCACTCGGGACGCATGCGCCGCCAGTGTTCGATCGCATATTTCAGGCTGAGGGCCTGCAACACCTGGGTGTAATAGACGGTTTCGGCAAAATCCCGCGGCGATGGGAACCACACGGCCATTTGTTTTTCCAAGGTGCGGTGCCCGAACCCGCAGCGCTGGCGGCGCCCAAAAAGCCCGCCGTGAAAATCCAACGCTTCCGGGGGCAGAACTTTTTCCAGGCTCGCCATTGACGGCGCGGATTGGTACCCGAACTCCGAAACAAAACGCGGATGCATTTGCCAGACCTGGGTGAAATCATGCCCGTGACTCCAGACATCCCAGGCGTGCGCGTCCCCGCGCGCGAAATCATTGGGTTCCCCCCAAAGATTCATCCCGTTGGAGGGCGAGCTGGGCCAATAGGGGCGCTCCGGGTCTTCTTCATGCAGAACCTGCGGCAGCAGTTGATGGTAAAGATGCTGATAGGCGCGCTGATACTCGTCCCGGTGTTCGGGATGGTTCCAAAACGCACCCAGCAGAGCTTGTTCATTTTCATTGTTCCCGCACCAGAGCGCCAGGCAGGCATGGGCGGCCAGGCGCCGAACTTGTCCGCGCGCCTCGGCCTTGACTTCATGCAGGAAACGGTCGTCGCCGGGGTAGAGTGCGCAGGCGAACATGAAATCCTGCCACACCAGCAGACCGTATTCATCGCAGAGGTCGTAGAACTCATCGGACTCATAAACCCCGCCGCCCCAAACCCGCAGCAGGTTGAAATGGGCCGCGCAGGCGCTTTGCAGCAAATCAACTTGGCGCTGGTGGGTCACGCGGCCGGGAAAGCAGTCGGCGGGTATCCAATTGGCGCCTTG
>JAAXVQ010000383.1 GCA_013335425.1 Candidatus Firestoneibacteriota bacterium
AACGATAATCCTTACAGTTTTTTCCTCAACGAAAATACTGCAAGGTTGAGCAAGATACTTCGCGAACAATCTCCTGGCTAGCACATGCCCTCTTAGCCAGGTAAACCTTACAAGAAACCATTCGGTCATGGCCGACAGCGAGTCCGCACCCACGGCCAATACCAATGACGCTTCGCCCTGCTCCACCAAATCCGCGGCCATGGCAATCGCGTTCACGCCCGAAGAGCAGGCGGTGGATAACGTGGTGTTGAACCCTTGAATTTTTAAAACTTGTGACAAAGTCTTGGAAACCGAAGCCCCCAGATGCCGACGGACCAACGCGGTTTTGGGCTTTTTGCCCGACCACAATTGCCGAAAATATTCTTCGCTCGCAAGCATGCCGGCCACGGTCGTGCCCGCCACCACGCCCCAAGCCGAACCCGCGGCTTGGGCCTGCTCGGTCCCCAGCCCGGCTTGCGCCATAGCCTCGTGTGCCGCCGCCAGAGCCAGACGTTCGGTGCGCGACTCCGTGGCCCCGGGCACTTCCGCCAACGTACCCGCGACTTCACCCACGGGTACTTGGGCATAGCGCGGGGATGTGAACACCGACAAAGGTTTCAAGCCGGCCTGTCCCGCCGCCAAGGCCGAAAAAGTCTCCTCGGCACAACGACCCAAACACGTCACGGCCCCCAGGCCGGTCACCACGGCTTTAGGCACGTAGGCCCCGCTCTTGGTTGATGAACTCCGCCAAAGTCTTCACGGATTCAAACACCTTGCGCCCCAGGGTAATGTCCGTAAGCTTAATGCCGTAATCCCTCTCCAGCATCACGGCCAGTTCCAACGCGTCGATCGAGTCCAAGCCGATAGCCGGTCCGAACAAAGGCGTCTCGGCGTCAATTTGGGCCGGCGTCAAGTGGTCCAAATGAAACGTGGTGATGATTTTTAATTTCAATTCGTCCATCAAATCAGGCATGTCAAAGTCCAACCTTTCGTTATGAAATCTGTTGGCTGGGGCACATGGCGCCCTGCTCCTATAAATTCAACGCCGCGTAAAAATCCCGGGGTAGAATCCGCCCCGGCCCGGCTGGTTTCGGCCACGCCCAGCTTCCCTCGTCGGTCCCCAGTAAAAAGGCCCATCCCTCCACGCGGGGGGGAACTTGCAGAAAATTCGCCCCGGCTGAGAGCACGGCATCGGCGTGCAGAACCAAACAACGGCGTGCTTCACCGGTCTCCAGCCAACGCTGCGCCTGGCTCAGGCCCGCGTCCAGGCTCTCGTCTTGCAGCAGGACCGCAGCCGGTCCGCGCAGGCCGTGCCGAATCGCCGCCTCCGCCAAACCGGCCGAAGGCAAGGTATATGGAAAGAGTTGCGGACTGGCCAAAGCCGGGTTGTCCACGGCCGTGCGGTAGTAGGCCAAGTCAGCCTCCACACAACCGTAACGGCTGGCCAGAATAAAACCCGGTTCCCCCACCGCCGGCTGCGGCGCCAACAGCCATTCGATTAAAATATTGACCACCTTGGACAACGGGTCAAGCCGGGGGAAACGGTCAAACGGACGCGCGCTCACGTGCCCCCAGTCGGGCAGGGCCTCGGGATACGAAAACCCGGCTTCGCCCAACCGTCCGCAACCTTCCGGAGACCACCGGGCTGCCTGCAGAATACGCACCGAACTCATGCTTCGCCGGCTTCCAAAACCAGGGCGGCGTTGAAACCGCCGAACCCGGCGGACATTGACAAAGCGCGGGCCTGCGCGGGCAAAGGGCGCGGCGCGCCCACGATAAAATCCAGCCTTTCATCCACACCCGGAGTTTCCAACCCGCAAGTTGGAGGCGCCAGCCGGCGCCGCAAGGCTTCCCAGGTGGCCACGGCTTCGAGCACGCTGCCGGCACCCAGCGTATGACCCGTGTTGCCTTTGAGCGTGGAAACCGGCGGACCGGGAAGTCCGAAGACCTTCGCCACGGCTTTGGCTTCCATGGCGTCGTTGTAGACTGTGCCCGTTCCGTGCGCATTTATATAATGTACGGACCCGGGCAGGCAAGCGGCCGAGGACAAAGCCCGCACGCAGGCCGAAGTTAAACCTATACCCTCACGGTTGGGGGCGGTTAAGTGTGTGGCGTCATTGGCAAAACCCCAACCCGAAAGATAACCCAAAGGCTGCGCCACCTCCTTGGCCTGCGTCAACACCACGGCCGCAGCCCCTTCCCCCAAACTTAAACCCCGACGCTGCGCGTCAAACGGGCGGCAGGGACCCGGGTCCAAGGACTTTAAACTGGAAAAACCCGTCAGGACAAAGTCCGACAATTCATCCACACCGACCGCGACAACCGCCGGATGTCGGCCTGTTGCCAAACTTTCGGCGGCCTGCGCTAGCGCCAGGGCTCCCGAAGCGCAGGCCAAAGACACCACCCGCACGGGCCCCTGCAAATCAAAGCGCAGGAGCAAATCCGCGAGCAAAGACTCCCAGGAGGACGCCGGTCCGCTGTTCTGCCCGCCAGAACGCACCTGGGCCTCCAGCGGACCCAGCCAAGCTTTGGTGGTGCCCACCACCACCGGAGCCGTGCGCAAGTCATGGGGACGCACGCCGCGCGTTCGAGCTTGCGCCAGGGCTTCCTGCAGAACTGTTTCCAACAGACCGGCCAACCAAACCGGGTGAGGCAAAACATCTTGCCGAGATACTTCCCCGGCCAAAGCCGTCTGGTAGCGCGTCGCAGAGAAACGCGTCAAAGATTTAATGCCGCAGCGTCCTTGGGCCCAACCCTGAAAGAGCGCTTCGGTTCCGGC
>JAAXVQ010000043.1 GCA_013335425.1 Candidatus Firestoneibacteriota bacterium
TTTTCCAGTTTGGAAATCGGCTGGGGGGTGCGCACGCCGGCGACCACGTCCTCGCCCTGCGCGTTGGTCAAGTACTCGCCGTAAAAAACGTTTTCGCCGGTCGAAGGGTTGCGGGTGAAACCCACGCCCGTGCCCGAGTCGTCGCCCATGTTGCCGAACACCATGGCCTGAATATTGACGGCGGTTCCCAGGCTGTCCGAAATGTCGTTCATTTTGCGGTAATAGATCGCGCGGTCATTGTTCCAGGAGCGGAACACCGCGTCGCGGGCGCCGATCAACTGCGCCATGGGGTCTTGCGGGAACTCCGTCTTGGCTTCCCGGCGGACAATTTCCTTATAAGTCACAATCAAGGCCTGCAGGTTTTCGGCGCTGAGCTCGGTGTCGAGCTTGACGCCCACTTCGGCTTTCTTCGCGCTGAGGGCCTTCTCAAAAATATCCTTTTCAATGTCCAAAACCACGTTGGCGTACATGTGGATGAAACGACGGTAGCTGTCATAGGCGAAACGTTCGTTCCCGGTCGCCTTGGCCATGCCCTGCACCGTGACGTCGTTCAACCCCAGATTCAAAATCGTGTCCATCATGCCGGGCATGGAAAACTTCGAGCCCGAGCGCACAGAAACCAAAAGCGGGTTCTTGGGATCGCCGAACTTCTTGGCCATGGCCTTTTCCAGCTTGACCAGGTTCACCTTGATCTGTTCGTCCAAGCCGGCCGGGATCTTGCGGTTGTTGGCGTAGTAGCTGCGGCAGGTGTCGGTGGTGATGGTGAAGCCGGCCGGAACCGGCACACCGGCATTGGTCATCTCCGCCAAGCCCGCGCCTTTGCCGCCGAGCAAATCCTTCATCTCGCCGTTGCCTTCGGCCTTACCGTTGCCAAAAAAGTACACGAACTTTTGCTTTTTCGCTGCTTTTTTTGCCATGCTGATTTAAACCCCTTCCATATATTTTTAAAATTTTTTCACAATGATTTGAAAGGCGCCCGATGGTGAAAGGACGCCGCGGATAAATGAAAAAATGGCCTTTCGGGGGCCCAAAAAAGTCGTGGAATGTTACCACGTTTTTCCGGCGCGGGGCAAGTTTTTTTCAGGATTTTTCCAAGCTGTAGCAGGGAGCAATCATGCCTGTTCCCTACTACTTACGCGCTGATGACCAACCGGGAAAAATCCGCCAAGGTCCAAAGCAGGCGGGCAATCAACAGCAAGAGGTTCAACCGGTTGGTTTTCACGGCCTCGTCCTGGTCCATGACCAACACGTCCGTGAAAAACCGGTCAATTAAGGGCAATAATTCAGTCAAACGTTTAAACGCGCCTGAAAAATTGCCGGCTGCCAATAAACGGTTCAAATCTTTATGCGCCTGCTCTGCGGCCCGGTACAATTCCTTTTCCACCTCAACTTGAAAAAACTCGGGCAGGATAGCCGGCAGGACCGCCTCGGGCGCCCAAGCCCGCGGGGTGTTTTTGGGCAAAATATTCACCACGCGCGAAAACGTGGTGATCTGATCCGCAAACCCCGGTTCCTGCCGCAGGGTCCGGAGCATCTCGGCTTTTTGGGCTACGGCGCCCAAATCGTCGGCCCAGACCGCCAGCAAAGCCTGGATTTCATCCGGTCGGTATTGCCGGTTGGCCAATTCGGTTTCCATGCGCCCCAAGATAAAGGCCTGGACGGGAGCGGCGATCTCGGCGCCTTTCTCTTTAAACTGAGAAAAACCCTTGGCGGCTTTGAGCACCATCTCGGTGAGCGAAATCCTGTACACCGCTTCCAGCAAAATGCTCACAATGCCTTGAGCCGCGCGGCGCAAGGCGTAGGGGTCCTTGGCGCCCGTGGGAATAAGCCCCGCGCCCCAGCAGCCTACCAAGTTGTCCAATTTGTCCGCCAACGCCAGCATCCGCCCGCCCGCTGTCCGGGGACAGGCATCGCCGGCGACGCGCGGCTGATATTGCTCGCGGATCGCCTGAGCCACAGCCTCGGGCGCGCCTTGCGCGGCTGCGTAGAACGTGCCCATGATGCCCTGCAGCGACGTGAATTCCTTTTCCTGCACCATGTTGGTGATCAGATCCGCCTTGGCCAAATGGGCCGCGGCTTTGGCCGTGGCCTGCGCCGAGGGTTCCAATTTGGCCGCAAGCCATTCGCTCAACGTTTCCAGGCGCTTGGTTTTGTCCAACAAACTGCCCAAGCCCTTGATCCACAAGACGCGTTCGAGTTCGGGCACCAGGGAGGCCAGCGGTTTTTTCATGTCCTCGCGGAAGAAAAACTCCGCATCCTTCAAACGGGCTTCCAGCACCCTTTCGCAGCCGGGGCGGATGTTCACCGGGTCGGCCAGGGGGTTGTCATACACGGCCAAAAAGCAAGGCAGCAATTTTCCCTGGGCGTCCTCCACGGCAAAGTAACGCTGATGTTCGCGCATGGCCGTGACAATGATTTCGCGCGCGATGTGCAAGTAGGCGGGCTTGAAACCGCCGGCCACCACACCGGGCTTCTCGGCCATCATCACCACCATGTCCAACAGTTCCTCGTCCTCCACCAAACGCCCGCCGGACTCGGCGGCGCGTACGGCCAGAAGTTGTTTTAAGGCTTCGCGGCGTTTCGCCACGGAGAGTACCACCCAGCCTTGTTCCAGCACCTGCGCATAGTCGGCTGCGGATTTGACCTCCAGGCGGGAAACCGAGTGCAGCGGATGCGAACGGGTGATGCGCCCGGCGGTCACATCGCCGAACACCACGGGGATCACCTCATCGCTTAAAAGCGCCACCAGCCAGCGGATCGGACGGGCAAACCGCGCTTGGGAAACTTCCCAGCGCATGGACTTGGGAAAAGCCAGGGAATTGACCGCTGCCGAGAGAATGTCGGGGAGCAATTCCCGGGCGGGTTTGCCGGTTTCGCGCACCTGCGCCAAAAGGCGCCCTGTGCGCACTTCTACCTGCTCGGCGGTCAGCCCGTACTTGCGCAGGAAGCCTTCGCCGGCCGGGGTTAACGTCTTATCGGCCGCATAGGCCAGAGCCGCGGTCGGCCCTTGCACCTCTTTTTCCAAATCCGGTTGGGCTGCCGAAAGCCCGCGGACCCGCAACACCAGGCGCCGGGGCGTGGCATCGCAGTCCAGTGCCGTATAAGTCAGCCGCGCCTCATTGAGTTTGCTCTCCACCGCTGCCAGCAATTGACGCTGTGCCGGAGCAATATAGTCCACGGGCAATTCCTCGCACCCGATTTCAAACAACAGATCCTGTTTCGACATGGCTAACCCCATTTATTTTGATGACTCCCGTAGGGACCAGGCATGCCTGGTCCCTACCATTCATTTCTTCAGCAGCGGATGCCCCAAGTCTTCCCGGTGTTTCAGGTAACCCTGGGCCACGCCCTTGGCCAAGTTGCGCAAACGCGTGATGTAGCCGACCCGTTCGGAAACCGAGATCGCGCCGCGCGCGTCCAGCAGGTTGAACAAATGCGATGATTTCACCAGGTAATCGTAAGCCGGCAGCACCAGGTTCAGGCCCAGCAAGCGCTGGGTCTCCTTTTCGCTGGCCGTGAACGCGTCGAAAAGCGTTTGCGGGTCCGAGGCTTCAAAGTTGTAGGTGGACCACTGGACTTCGTTGGCATGAAACAAATCGCCGTATTTGACGCCGTGCCCCCACTCGATGTCAAAAAGCGACTCCACGCCCTGCAAGAACATGGCAATGCGCTCCAAGCCGTAGGTGATTTCCCCGGCAATAGGGTTGAGTTCAATGCCGCCCATTTGCTGGAAATACGTGAACTGCGTGATTTCCAAGCCGTCCAGCCACACCTGCCAGCCCAAACCCGCCGCGCCCAAGGTCGGCGATTCCCAATCGTCCTCGGTGAAACGGATGTCGTGCTGATCCAAGGGCAGCCCGATCTGAGCCAGGCTTTGCCGGTAGAGATCCTGAATGTCGGCCGGGGCGGGTTTTAAGATCACCTGAAACTGGTAATAATGCTGCCCCCGGTTGGGGTTCTCGCCGTAGCGCCCGTCCTTAGGACGCCGACAAGGTTCCACGTTGGCCGAAGACCAGGGTTCGGGACCCAGCACGCGCAAAAACGTGGCCGGGTTGAAGGTGGACGCGCCCTTTTCCAAATCATAGGGTTGCACCACCAGACAGCCGTGGTTGGCCCAAAATGTTTGAAGGGTTTGGATAATTTCCTGAAAATTCATGACCGCTCCTGAGTATGGACAGTAAAGCGCAGATTATAACGGGTATGGAGGATTTAGGAAACTGGAAAATACATGTCTTGCCCCTACAACACCGAAAACATCCTGTGAGTTCTAGCCCAATTCATGAACCGCGCGCTGGAAGCTTTCGCTTTTCAGGGGGCGCCCCAGATGCGCGCGCCAAACGGAATCCAAAAGCGCCTGAATTTCGGTTTCGTTCCCCGCGCTCAAACACAATCTCGGAAGTTGCGCCGGATGCCCGGAAATCAGCTTCGCCAGCACACGGCGCGTGCCGGCTGAGAGCGTCAAGCCGCCCTGGGTCCGGCAGGCCCGGCAGGAAACCCCGTCGTGTTGTGCGTGATAAGCCAAAACATCGCCCGCTTGGCCGCAATCCTGGCAACGTTCCACCTGGGGACGGTGTCCCATGCGCTCCAAAAACAACCATTCAAACCAAACCGAAGCCAGGGCCGGGGAAACCCCGGCATCCAACAAGTTCAGCGCGGTTTCCGCCAGTTCAAAAATTTCCGGCAGGGGTTGATGATCGGGGGTCAGGGAAAACAAAATTTCCGCCAGGCGGGACGCGCGCGCCAAAGCTTCCAAACTGTCTTTAAGTTTCGGATAAGCTTGGATGAGTTGTCCTTGGGTAATGCGGTAAAGTTCCCGGTGTTCCTGCCCGGCCAACTGCAATTCTGCGAGCGAAAGCCAGCCCAGGCAGCCGTTTAAGCGGCTGGCGGAACGGCGCACACCCTTGGCCACGCCCTTGACCTTGCCCAGGGAACGGGTAAAAAGCACCAACACCCGGTCGGCTTCGGCAAAATCATAGGCGCGCAGCACCAGCGCAGAGGTCCTGAAAGTGGGCATAAAGGTCCTTAAAAAAAAGAACCACGCCCCCGATTAAACGAGAGCGTGGTCCCGGAATGACACCTGGAAAAATTAGCGGGGGATGTAACCCGTGATTCCAATCCCGATGATCGCCAAAAGAACCACGATTACGAACACAATCGCAATGGCAATAAGCACGGCAATGATCGCTTTGGAGAGCGTCAACTTGTGAATCTCACGGATGCCGACCACCGTGAGCCACAACCCGTAGATGGAACCGATGATGGAAACAATCGGAATCCAGCCGATGACGTTCACGATGTTGGCGTAAGACGCCACGCGCATGGTGGCTTCGTACGTGCCGGTCCCGCCGACCATCTTCGCGCATACCAGCAGCAAAAGCGCCGCCAAAAACACGCTGATGGACACGGCAATCGGTGCAAAAATAATAGCCAAAAATCCGACACCCAAAGTGATAACCGTCAACCCCAGGCCCATGATGACCGAGGTAATCAGAGCAAAAATCAACGGATCTTTATAGCCGCCCGTGACCGGCATGGTTTTAAAAAATTCAGCCGGCTTCATGATGATATTTTTGCCCGTCTCAAAATATTGCTTAAACATTCCGCCCATTCTGTCACCCCTTTTCTTGGAATCGTTATAATACTCTATAATTTAGCACGCTTTCTGACGAAGTCAAGTTAAATCATTTACAAAAAACCTAACAAAAGCCTGCGGGCCTAAATTTGCAATGCAAAAGGGCAGGCGCGTTTGCGCGGGCGATGCCTTTTCAGGCCGGCGTCATTCGAGGGCCGACACGTTTTCGGGCCGGCCGATACGTTTTCGGGCCGGCGTGGAAGCCGGCCCCTACGACGACGGTTGGGTTGGGTCTTCGGCCACGACCTTTAGGCTTAATTCTTCCAATTGCTCGGCGGTGAACTTGCCGGGGGCGCCGGTCAACGGGTCCTGGGCGCGTTGGGTTTTGGGAAACGCGATCACGTCGCGGATGGTGCTTTCCCCGGCCAAGAGCATGACCAAGCGGTCCAGACCCGGAGCCACACCGCCGTGCGGCGGGGCGCCGTAGGTGAAGGCTTCCAGGAGGAAGCCGAACTTCTCCTGGGCTTCCTCGTCGGTGATGCCGATGAGTTTGAAAATTTTCGCCTGCAGCTCCGATTGGTGAATACGAATGCTCCCTGAGGCGATCTCGTTGCCGTTGAGCACCAAGTCATAACTCTGCGAACGCATGCGCCCGGGGTCGGTTTCCAACAAGGCTATGTCGTCCGGGTGCGGGGCCGTGAAGGGGTGATGCTCCGAGTCCCAGCGTTTCTTCTGCTCATCGCGCTTGAACATGGGAAAATCAACGATCCAGGAAAAATGCAATTGATCCTTGGGGATCAACTGCAGCTTTTCCCCCAATTGCAGACGCAGGCGTCCGAGTACGTCCTGCGTGACCGCGGAGCGGTCGGCGATGAAAATCAGCAGATCGCCGGTGACGCCGTTTAAGCGCTTTTGAATCTGCGCCAGCAGCTCCGGGGTGAAATACTTGGTCAGGTTGGACTCCAGGCCCGCCTCCGTGACTTTGAACCAGGCCATGCCTTTGGCCCCCAGTTTTTGCGAAGCGGCGATCAAGTTGTCGATTTCCATGCGCGAGAACGACGCGCCGCCGGGCACGCGAATGGCTTTCACCAAGCCTCCGGTTTTCACCACTTCGGCAAACACTTTAAACTCGGCCTGTCCGGCCAAGTCCGTGACATTGACCAGCTCGAGCCCGAAACGCAGATCCGGCTTGTCCGAGCCGAAACGGTCCATGGCCTCGGCATGGGTCAAACGCGGCAGAGGCAGCGGCAAGTCCGCGCCCCGGGCGGCCTTGACAACAGCGGCCATCATCCGTTCGGTTACGCTCAGCACATCGTCTTGATCCACGAACGCCATTTCCAAATCGATCTGCGTGAACTCCGGCTGGCGATCAGCGCGCAGGTCTTCGTCGCGGAAACAGCGTGCGATCTGGTAATACCGGTCGCACCCGGCCACCATCAGAATCTGCTTGAGCATTTGCGGCGACTGCGGCAGGGCGAAGCAATGCCCCGGGTAAATGCGCGAAGGCACCACATAATCGCGCGCACCCTCGGGCGTGCTTTTGAGCAGGTTCGGGGTTTCAATTTCCAAGAAACCTTCGGCATCCAGGAAGTCCCGGGCCGCCTTGGCCACGCGGTGGCGCAGCTTTAAATTGTTCTGCATGCGCAAGCGGCGCAGGTCCAGGTAGCGGTAGCGCAGGCGGATTTCCTCGGCCACCTCCACCTCGTCGTCGATTTCAAAGGGCGGGTTCAACGCCGGGTTGAGCAGTTGCACTTCCAGCACCTTGACCTCGATTTCCCCGGTGGGCAATTTGGGGTTCACGGTTTCGGGAGAACGCGCGGCCACGGTTCCGCGGGCCATGACCACAAACTCCTTGCGCAGGGCCGCGGCTTCGGCATGCACCTGGGCGCTGACCTTGGGGTCGAAAACGATCTGGGTCAAACCCTCTCGGTCGCGCAGATCGATGAACACCAGCCCGCCGTGGTCGCGGTTGGAGTTGACCCAGCCTGCGAGCACCACCGTCTGTCCCACATCCTTGCCCCGCAACTCCCCGCAGCGATGGGTCCGCTTAAAACGCATGCTGAATTCCATAATTGATTCTCCCGGCTCTAATGGCGAATTTTAAAATTTAAATAGACGAGGGCACGGCATACCGTGCCCCTGCAGTCGCAAAACGCTTTAAACTATAGGCGAATGCGGGGATTTTGACAAGGGCAAAAAAGTACGCCACCCACAGGACCGAGCCGGGCCACCGTTCTATTCCCCCATCACCTTGATGACCAGGCGTTTGACCCTCTGACCGTCAAACTCCGCGTAATACACCTGCTGCCAGGGGCCCAAGTCCAATTTCCCCCGGGTGATCGGCAGGATCACCTCATGATGAACCAGCAGACTTTTTAAATGCGCATCCCCGTTGGTCTCCCCGGTGCGGTGGTGACGGTAATTTTCCCGAAAAGGCGCCAAGTGTTCGAGCCACTCGTCGATGTCCTGCAACAGGCCGGACTCCGCGTCATTGACGAACACCCCGGAGGTGATGTGCATGGCCGAGACCAAGACCATGCCTTCGGCCATGCCGGAGGCGTTCACGGCCTTTTCCACCTCGGGCGTGATGTTGAGATACTCCCGGTGTTTTTTGGTGTTAAAAGTCAGGTACTGAGTATGAAAGTGCATGTTCCCTCCCTAAGTTCGGCGATCACGGGCGGCGGCACGCGGCGCTGCGGCCGATGTTCCGGAAACTTGGGTGGAAATCGCGGCAACAGCGGGCATCAGAACTCCCTAACCGAGGAGACGCTGGAATTCTTGTTCCGTCAGCACGGTCACGCCCAGCTTGCGGGCCTTGGCGAGTTTGGACCCGGCCTCGGCTCCGGCGACCACGTAATCGGTCTTGGCCGAAACCGAACCCGAAGCCCGGCCGCCCAAAGCCTTGACCCGCGCTTCCGCTTGCGGGCGCGTGAACCCTGCGAGTTCCCCGGTAAACACAAAAGTCTTGCCCGCCAGCGGACCGGCCGAACGGACCTCGCCGGGCAGACGCCGCATATTCACACCGGCGGCTTGCAACTTCTCCATAACGGTCTTGGTTTCCGGCAAGGCAAAGAAGTCATACAAACTTTGCGCGACAACCGGGCCCACCTCATGAATTTCCGTAAGCGCTTCCGCGGAAGCGCCGGCCAAGGAATCCAAGTCCGAAAAATTCGCGGCCAGCACTTCCCCGGTGTGTTCCCCCACCTGTGGAATGCCCAAGGCGAAAATAAGACGCCCCAGCGGCCGTTGTTTGGACGCGGCTACGGCCGCCACCAGATTGTCCGCGGATTTTTCCGCCATGCGTTCCAAGGGCATCAGTTGTTCCGCGGTCAAGGCATAAAGATCGCCGAAATCTTTCACCAGGCCGGTGTCCGCCAATTGTTCCACCAGGGCGTCGCCCAATCCTTCTATGTCCATGCCGGCGCGCGAACCGAAATGCAGCAAGCGCCCTTTAACCTGGGCCGGACAGCTCGGGTTTAGACAACGGGTGGCGACCTCGCCGTCACGTTTAACCACGCGGCTGGAGCATGCCGGGCAGACCTCGGGCATGCTGAATTTTTTTTCCACCCCAGTGCGCTGAGCCGCCACGGGGCCTACCACGTAAGGAATAACTTCCCCGGCTTTCTCAATGACCACCATGTCCCCGGCGCGGATATCCTTGCGTTCCAGGTCGTCCTCGTTGTGCAGGGTGGCCCGGGCAATGGTGGACCCGGCCAGAAACACGGGTTCCAAATCCGCCACCGGCGTCAACACGCCCGTGCGCCCCACCTGGATGCGAATGCCCAAAAGGCGCGTCTGCGCTTGTTGGGCGGAATATTTGTAGGCAATGGCCCAACGCGGGCTTTTGGAGGTGGCCCCCAAACGTATCTGCTGCTCGAACGCATTGACCTTGATCACCAAACCGTCGATCTCATAGGGTTGCTCGTGGCGGCGCGTTTCCCAGGTTTTGAGAAACGCCTCAATTTCTTCCAGGTTGCGGCAAAGGCAGCGATGCGGATTGACGGGCAGGCCCCACGCTTCCAGGGCTACAAGCATTTGTTTTTGAGTTTTTAAGCCCTGGGCGGTGCGGGCGTCCACGCCGTAAAAAAAAGCGGCCAGGGGACGCTTTCGGGTTTGCGCCGGATCGAGCAGTTTCAGGGAACCGGCGGCGGCGTTGCGGGGATTGACGAAGACTTTTTCATTGGCCTGGGATTTCTGTTCATTGAGCAGCGCAAAGGCGGCTTTGGGAAGATACACTTCCCCGCGGACGGTTACCCGGGGCGGGGCCGCCTGAGGCAGGGTCAAAGGGAGCGCGCGCAGGGTTTTCAAGTTGGCGGTAATGTCGTCCCCGGTTTCGCCGTCCCCGCGCGTGGCGCCCAGTGCCAAGGCCCTGTCCCGGTACTCGAGCGAAACCGCCACGCCGTCGATTTTCAATTCCACCAAAAACGCCACGGACTCGCCGGGCAAGCCTTTTTCCACGCGGGCGATCCATTCGCCCAATTCTTCCGCGGAATACGTGTTGTCCAAGGAAAGCATGGGTTCGGCGTGACGTACGGAGGCGAACTCGGCCAAGGGG
>JAAXVQ010000384.1 GCA_013335425.1 Candidatus Firestoneibacteriota bacterium
ACCTCGGTGGTCGGCACTTTTTTGGTTTTGTATTTCGCGGGTTTTACTTTAAATACGTTTACGTTGATGGCGTTAAGTTTGGTCATCGGCATTGTGGTCGACGATGCCATCATGATGTTGGAAAACATTATGCGTCACCGGGAATTGGGGCAGGGACGGGTGGAAGCGGCACTTTTGGGCGCCCGTGAAATTACTTTCGCCGCCATCGCCACCAGCTTGGCCATTATCGCGATTTTCCTGCCGGTGGCTTTTATGCGGGGCGTGATGGGGAAATTCTTTTTCCAATTTGGGGTAACCATTACCGTAGCTGTTATGCTGTCTTTGCTGGAAGCGGTGACGCTGACTCCCATGCGCTGTTCGCAATTTTTGGAAGTGGGGCAACGGCGTACCCGCTTCGGCCAAGCGATGGACGGCTCGCTCAACTGGGCACGGGACTTCTATCGGAAGCTCCTGCAAATTGCGCTTCGGCACCGCTGGAGCGTGGTGGTTTTCTCCTTGGTGTTTTTCGCAGGCAGTTTTGCCACCTTGGGCAAATTAAACAAGGAATTCCTGCCGGCGGAAGATCAAAGCCGTTTTATGATCCGGCTGCAAACTCCGGTCGGATCTTCCTTGGCATATACCGACTCCCAATTTAAAAAGGTGGAGGCGTTTTTGGCCGGCAGGACGGAGGTGGAACGCTATTTCGTGAACATCGGCGGCGGGGGCGGGGGCGCCGTGAACACGGGCATGGCCTTCGTCAGCTTAAAGGCCAAGGGGCGAAGGGGCGTCGACCGCATCACCGGACATGAACTTTCCCAGCAGGAAATCATGGACGTTTACCGCCAAGCCATGAGAAAATTAGGCGATTTTAAAGCCCAGGTGCAGGACCCCTCCCTGCGCTCCTTTACCGCCTCGCGGGGATTCCCCGTTGAATTTACCGTCCAAGGACCGGAGTGGGACACACTGGGGAAGTACACGGATCAGATTACGGCAGCGTTGGAAAAAACCGGGTTGGTCACCGACTTGGATACGGATTATAAAGTTGGGCAGCCCGAACTGCATGTGATCCCGGACCGCAATCAGGCCGCCTTGCATGGTGTTTCAATCGCTTCCATCGGCGAAGTGATCAACGCCATGATCGGTGGCGTCGTGGTGGGCACGTATCCCAAAGGCGGCCATCGTTACGATATCCGGGTTAAGCTCCAGGAAGACAGCCGCCCCTATGATCAGCGTATTAAAGACCTCTATGTACGCAACAACCGCGGCGAACTGATTCCGCTTTCTCAAGTTGTGCGTTTGGAAGAAAAGCCGACCTTGCAATCCATTTCCCGCAAAAATCGCGAACGCGCCATTTCAGTGTTTGCCAATGTAACCAAAGGCGAGTCTCAGCAAAAAGCCTTGGAAGCCGTTCCTGCGATTGCCAGAAAAATTCTCCCGCCTGATTATCATGTGGTCATAGGCGGCAGTGCGCAAACGTTCCAGGAGTCATTCGGCGATTTGTTTATGGCCATGATTCTGGGCATCTTGGTGGCGTACATGATTCTGGCCAGCCAGTACAACAGTTATATTGATCCGCTTACCATTCTTATGGCTCTGCCGTTTTCCGTATCCGGCGCCTTCTTGGCGTTATGGCTGACCCATCAGTCTCTGAACGTTTACAGCATGATCGGCCTGATTCTGCTGATGGGAATTGTAAAAAAGAACTCGATTCTGTTGGTGGATTTCACCAATAAAGTCCGGGAACGCGGCCAAAACGACGTGAAAACGGCCTTATTGGAAGCCTGTCCCATCCGTTTGCGCCCGATTCTCATGACTTCCATCGCCATAATCGCGGGCGCAATGCCGGTCGCGCTGGCCTTGGGCCCGGGTGCGGAAAGCCGGGTCCCCATGGCCGTAACCATTATCGGCGGCGTATTGGTATCGACAATTTTGACACTCTTTGTGGTCCCCAGCGTCTATAGTCTGCTTTCCAATTTGGAAAGCAAAAAAGCCCATCATCTGGTAGTAACGGAAACTGGAATGCCAGTACCTGCGGCGCCTGAGTTTCCGCTGCGCAAGGCTAAGAAAGCCTTAAAGAAAAATTCATAAACCTAAACTGACCCATAGATGCTCAAATATAGCGGAAATTAAACAAGGGAATTCAGGTAAACCCAAAACGCGAAAAAACGTTTTTGAAAAAACATTGACAATTGACCGAGAATACGTAAAATGATCCCTCTGAACGGGGACGAATCGAGATTTTGCAACGGTTTTTCCCGCGGGACGCTCTCATGGTGGACGTAGTTCAACTGGTTAGAGCGCCAGGTTGTGGTCCTGGATGTTGCGGGTTCGAGTCCCGTCGCCCACCCCAGCGCCTCGCTTACGCGAGGCGCCGAGAAGTTGAGAGGCGAGAGTCGAAAGTTGATTAAATCAGCCGAGCAACTTCGGTCGATTTTCCACTCTCGATTTTCGAGCTTAAAGCCTTGCATGCAAAGGCGCTAAGGAATTGCGCTTGATTATGCGCCTGTAGCTCAGTTGGATAGAGCAACGGCCTCCGAAGCCGTGTGTCGGACGTTCAAATCGTCTCAGGCGCACCAAGTTTTCCTGTGCAGGGAAAGCTGAAAAGTTGCCGGGCGGAAGCCGAAAGAAATAGGCTTTCCAGACAGCACGGGCAGTTTGCCGTAACCCTGCGTAGCGGCGAGCAGGGTGTGTATTGCGTTTCATGGGTGATTAGCTCAGTTGGTAGAGCAGCTGACTCTTAATCAGCTTGTCACAGGTTCGATCCCTGTATCACC
>JAAXVQ010000044.1 GCA_013335425.1 Candidatus Firestoneibacteriota bacterium
TCAGATCCATAGCAGAATTTTCAGCCCAAGTATGGGAAACGATGCTGGAAATTAAAACAAGACCCGGAATGATTTTGTTGAAATGAAACATAACTTTCCTTTCAAAATTGAAGTGGCACAATTGCTATACTGTTCAAGGGGATGTAAAGATTCCGAAGCAATGCGTTTAAGCAAGTTTTTTTACAATGATTTCCAAGGGGCGTTTCACGGGCCCCTTGTGCATTCTCGCCGGATAACCGATCGGCACCACGGCCATGAATTCTCCCCGGGGTTCCCCCAAAAGCTGGAGCACTTCGTCTTTCAACAAGAAAAGGATGCCCAACCATACTGCGGCCAATCCCAAGGAGGTTGCCGCCAGCAATAAATTTTCAACGGCCGCGGCCGAACTTTGGATTTCCATGGTCCGAAAAAAATCATGTGACAGGTCGCTTTCCAAGCCAAAAAGCGTTTTACCGTGTTCGATCAGCTCGCCGGTGTTGGCCACGGCAATCACCGTGGGTGCGCCGGCAATGGAGCGTGAAGCCATACGCAGGAGGATGGAAGCGGAACGCGGAAAATCATTTGCACGGGCATTGATCAGCTCGGCCATTTCCCGTTTTTTTTCGCCCTCCACCACGATAAATCGCCACGACTGCTGATTATGCGCCGAAGGGGCGACATTGGCGGCTTTTAGCACCGCCGTAACCGCCTCGGCAGGCACGGGCATTTCCAAAAAAGTACGAATACTGTGCCGGTCATGGATGACACGCAATGTCTCATTATCAAGATTCACGATTTACCCTCCGCGACGGTAATGTTATAATAGTATATGAATTTCTATTTTACTTCAACGTACTTACGCAGATTATGCTTACCAAAAAAGCCTTTTCAGTCGATAATGCCGGTATGAATATCCGAAAAGCCTCATTCTTAACGGTTTTGCTTGTGTGTGCCGCTTATGGCGGCACGGTCGGCAATGCCTGGGCCTCACCCAACGCAGAGCATGACTCCGAAAATCCCGCTTTGAAAATGGCGAACAAAAATCAAGCTATCCAGCATTTTCAGTTGGGGAAAAATTTACAACAACGAAAGTTATACCAAGGCGCCATTTTGGAATTTGGAAAAGCTTTGGCATTAGACCCCGGCTGGGAAGAAGCCAGGTTGGCCCTTTCCTGGGCAAAACAGGATCTTGCCCGAAACCAACAACTGGAAACCAAACAAGCGGCTTCCCTGCCGGATTTGATTAAAAAAGCGCAGAGTTTTTATGACCGGGGACGTCGTTTGGAAGCCGAGGAAAACCTTATCGATGCCGCCTTGGCTTACAAAGAGGCGCTCGCAACTTTGGCAGGGTTTCCCGAGGCCAAACTTGCCCTTAAACGCATTCAAGCCAAAGCCGGCACCTCCCTGGAACGGCCGCCGGTTGAAAACACGCCCCGGGAGCCGCTTCAAAATACAGTCAACGCATCTTCCTCTTCCACGGAACAGGCTTTAAACATTCTTGGCAATCAACCGAAAACCTCCAAGTTGGCCACTGATATCGTTCTGTCTCATCCCGTAAAAACGGGCAGAGTCCAACCGGCTGCTACGGCGGCAGACACCAAAGTCAGTCAAGCGGTGCAAATGCATTACCTCAACGGCACGCAATCTTATGACAGCGGGGATTACGCCGCCGCGATCGCGGAGTTCCAACTGATTTTAGAATTTGTCCCGCACCATAAAGGCGCGCTTTACAAGTTGGAGCAAGCGCGAAAAAAACGCGCTGAAGAGATCGCTGTCGCCGAACGAAAAATCGAAGAAGCGGCGGCGGCCGGAGACACGGTTGGAAAACTTAAAGCCATGCACGATATGACCGTCATGGACCCGGACAACCGGAAAATCTCCGAAGCGTGGGATTTGGCCCGCAACCAGAATCAGGATCTGGTGGAAAAACTCTACCGCCAGGGGGTGGATTTATATGCACGGGAAAATTATACGGATGCCTTGAAAAAATGGGAAATGGCTCTGAATTTAAACCCCTACCATAAGAAGTCCACAGAATCCATCAAACAGGTCAGGGAAAAGCTATTGCGCATATCCGATCAAAAACAATAGCTTGACTTGCATCGCTCCAGCCTTCACACCATCCTCGAAACTCAGGCCAGAAACCCCATTACCATATAGAACAGCCCCAATGCTCCAAACCCGATTCCCACCAGCCACATGAATTGCTTTTTAATGAACACACCGACGGAGTTCAGCATGATTGCAATTTGCAGAAGCATTACCGCCAAACCAAATTGACCGGAATGTTTTTTAAAGGCATCAGTATCCTTGCCGAGCTGTTCCGCGGTCGCCTTAATTTCGTTTTTCTCCTGATTGTACCGCTGAATGTCCGATTGAAATTTCCCCAAAACCGCTGTAATCAATTTTCGTTCCGCCGGGCTTTTCGCCATGGACAATTGCAGTTCCAGCAGGTCCCTTTGAGTTTCGGAAATATGCTGTTTGGTGCTTTTGGACTGGAAGTAAGACCAGGCGTTGGTCTGTTGGGTGGTTAAGAGTTGAACTTTGGTGGAATAGCCGCCGCCCTTAAGCGAGGAAATCGCCGCGGAAACGGCCAAAATGGTGGTTACAATGGCCGCCCATTGCGTCCAGCGTTCTTTAAGCAATTCAATGACCATGGTTCAGCTTCCTTTTCTATGAATTAATGCGACCAAGCGGAGGTATTTTGCAGGAAAAAAGTTTGCTTGTCAATCGGCTGTCCGGGAGGAACAAAAAAAATTGAAATTCCGATTTCAGCGTACTAGGAGCCTGTCGGACTTTCTCCTCAGAGATGGTATAATAGCGCCGTTATCCCCTTTTGCAAAAAGGGATAACACACAGGCACCTTTATTCGCGAGCCATTCGGAGCGGTATTTGGATCTTTCGAAGATTTAAGTCCGACAGGTTCCTAGGTTGGAAAATCAGCTCGATCTTTTTCCGGAAATTTTAAATGCCTGCTAATGGACCAAGCTGAGAGCGTTGCTTTCAACACCTTAATATTAAGCGTCCCAATAGTAGTCAAAACGGCAGAATTTGTCACCGCGGGCCATGCAATTCGGATGTATAGTCCTGACATTTTTCGCGCCGACCAAGCGCAGGACTTCGGCCATATACCCAAAATTGGCAAACTCATGATGCACGGGAATATCGGGCATGTCGACGACTCTCAATTCACAATGCGAACCCGCGATGGATTCCATGCTTAATTTGCCGCTGTCGTAATAGCGTGCCCAGAGTTGTGCGGCTTTGCCGAAGATCGCTTTGGGGGTCAACACCAGGAAAAAAATGCGGTAAATTCCTTTCGTGTCCATCCTGGCAATTTCGCTGTTATAATCGAGAATCATCTGTTTGTCACCTTTGCCGAAGAGCTTATCCGCCAAGAGCATGTACCGCGTATAAGCGCCGTAATCCACCCAACCAATGGGCAAAATGGGTTTGCCAAACAGCAATTTTTGATCATCCGCGCTTAATTGGGACTTGATTTTTTCATCCGCGGCCGCCCCGATTTTTTTTATCACAAGCGATTGAAAAGCCAGGAACGCCGTACCTTTGGCATTGGCCATGAAAGAACACTTCCTTTCATTAGAGTTGATTAAATTATTCGCCGGCTTACATGCCTTTGAAAATCAAAGACATCCTAAATTAGGCCTGTTTAAAATTATCGGAAATTAAGGTCGATCCTTTAGTATTTGAAGTATAAATAATCTCACCTTATTCTCCGCTTATTTCCAGGTGAAGTGAAATTCACAATTGGAATCATGATTGGCACGGCATTTTACTTCCTGCCCTTGACAATTTTTCCCCCCGGTAGCTTCCAAGGCTTGGAGTATCCCCCCAAGCTCGGTTTTACAGTAAATTTTAGGTGGATTAATCGGTGAATGAATGGTGCATTGCATCTGACCGTCGGAGACTTGGACAATGCTCAAGGTTTCATGGTCGAAATACATCTTCCACAAGGCCGGAGCCTTGGAAAGAACCCAAGAGGTATTGAGTATGCCCATCATCATGCGGTATATGCTGTTGAGTCCGTCGCCGATGATTTTTTTACCGATCTCGACACCCAACATGGGATGCGCTGGCCCCATTTGCTTTTCAATTTCCTGCAGCAGGACAAAGTATGCTTCCAGCGGATACCACTTGGAAGAAAGCACCAAGCCGGAAAACAAGGAGTGCATTTGCGGAGGCAAACCGGCTATAACGCGTTGCCAAACTTCTTCCCCGCCGCGCTCCTTCACGAAATCGGACACGGATTTAACACAACTTCCTTTGATGTTGGATTGATCGCCGGGCATGGAATATCACCCCTCTTGGAAATGTCGACGGAAGTATCTTGGTACATTTAGAATAGCCTACTTTTACTCCAAAAGCAAAAGAAAAATCCCCGACAAGTGGGAGGCGATAATCTAATCATGGGTTACAAGCAATAATAGATAAGTCAGCTAAACAGAGTTGGCAAACCCCAAAAAGCGGCGAAATTTTCCGGGTTGTTGTTCTATGGTTTTCAAACCTAACGTCGTTGCCATGGTTCCCAATGCTCGTTGAATCCAGGTTGGTGCCATCGACCAAATACGGTGCAATGCTGGGAAAGGTTTCAGCATTTTTTCAATAGCCTTCACTCCGGAGTGTGGTCGAGTATTTTGTGGAGTCTGTATTCGTCCATTTTTCTTTACAGGTTCCTGGCTGTCATAGGTCTCACCGGGTTTTAAAATCACTTCTTTACCTTCGATAATAAGTGTGATCGCACGTCCCCAGCGTCCTTGACGATGAACGATGATCCGGCCGGTATCTGAACATAACGTGTAATCGATTCGTTGTCCCTGATAGGTAAAGGGTATGGTTAGCGTTTTTTGTGCAAAAGGCGGAAAAACCGGGTTTAGCGACAAGTATTCTTTGCCATTTAGTTGGATGGGTTCAATCCCCCCAAACCCTTTATGGAAAACTTGCAAAACACCGCCCTGAGTGGCGGCGTGCAGGCCCTCGGCCGTGTTTTGTTGAATATTTTTTAAATCTAAATTTAATGTCATGCTGATTTCCTCAGCAATGATTCTTCCACTGGCATGCTCATCGGTAAAGGCCATGACCAACGTTTTAAGATACTCGATATCCTCGATCGATTTATCCATATCTTTAAAAATGGTCAGATTTAATTCCTTGAGTTTGTTTCTTAAGGCGGCGTTTTTTTCATTGTTCAAGAGCTTTTCATTATTAAGAATTTTTTCAAGGGGCTCAATACCCAATTCTTTCAGGAGGGCGGCTTTTTGATGAACGTCGATCTGTTTTAACAAACTATGAATTTTGAGCAGATTGAGGTTATGGATGGGACGGGTCAAGGACGATCCTCCGCTGCAACGGAATGTATAGTAAACATAATTAGATATCAAAGTTTTTATATAGAGCAGGTGAAGTTCTTCAGCCGTAATGTTTTTAAATCGTTCGTTTTTTCCAATCCAACCGACTACCGTGGCTTCAGGCATCAAATACAACAGTAAGTTGACATCAGGCTGCTTAATGACGTCTTGGGTACCTGATTCAAGTCCTACTTTTCTGAGCTCTGCATCAATGCCGGTTTTGCCCGGGTTTAGGGAACGAAAATCATAATGGTCAAGATTATTGAATCCCCGAAACTGTTTGAACAGAAAGCTTTCGGGATCAAACGTCACAGGGATATTGTCCGCTACTTCCTTATAAGTGTTTACGAAATCAGCAGGCAGGGACAGTTTTTTCATAAGCCTTTTTTGATGATACGGCGTTAACGACGAAAATATTTCCAGGGCCATCTTAATGTTTTGCTGGGCCATGCCGTTGGTGAAGGCGTTGTCGTCGATGCCGGCTTCACCAGGAGCGTCAAGCGGGTAGCGCTTTTCACCATGATATTCATCGGGCCCGATTACTTGGTTAATGTGATATAGATTATCCGAACCTTTTTGCACTTTATTAACCCAGAATTGCGAGGTGGCCAGGAGCATTTCAGCTCCCATCCATTCCATGAAAGTTTGGTTGCCGCTGGCTAGGGCATACTTGACTGTGGCATAGGCTACATCTGCGCTGATATGCAGCTCATGCGTCCCCGGACGAATCATCACCAGTTCGCCCTTTTCATTGATGGCAAAACTGGGGCATTGTTCCCCGCCGTCGGCAGCCTCCCAAGGATAGGCACCCCAAGTAGCTTTGCGCAGGAGCTGGAGACCTTTGACCAAAGTGGTCGGTAAAGACCGATGACGATACTCGAGCAACTCCAAAGCATATTCCGGCAACGCCAACGCGAAATACAGCAGACTGTAAATTTCGCCGTCCCAAAAACGATGCCCGGAGTAGGCAGAAACATGTGCAAGTCCTTTGGGAGCCAACGTCGCTTGGCCGTGCAAAGGACGTACCATTTGCGCTTGATGGAACTGATTGAACCACAGCGCACGCTGCATTTCAGCCACCTGTTTTGGATCTTCCTCCTGATTTCCCTCAAGCTGTATGGCAGAACGTTCCCAGATTTCCCGCCACGCTTGGATATGAGTGTCCAAAATCACCGAGTAGTTGTTGTGCTTATCACGAATATCTTGCTTGCAGGCGTTGACCGGGTAGTCTTCCGGCTTGCCGAAGCGGGCTGTCCACCAAGTCTTGGTTTCATAATCTTTTGAAGTATGCACACTTACAATTTTTTCCAGCGTGTTTTCACCTGGCTTAAGCGGCATCTCCGCCACTTGGTATAATTTACTATCTCCCTTGCTTTTGTTAGTAGCAATCGCAATGGGTCCATCCGGACTGCTGATACGAGACCCTAAAGCAATAATTGTATGGTTATACTTGGTGGTAACTTTAACCACGGTTGTACCCTCGGTATCGGAAGACTCGAACTCTGGGACATTAAAATATTCTTGGCCTTGGGTTTTAACATTCGTATCGATCTCGGAGCTCACGAACGCAGTGGCGCCTGTGTATTCCAATGGTTTGAGTGTGTAACGAAGGGCGGATAAATGCGGCGATGACTGGCTCATGAGACGGGTGACGGTGATGCGCGTACGATACCCTCCGGGATCCGTCCAAACCAGACTTTCTTCCAAAGTACCGTTCAATTGCAAGGTTTCGTGATATTCACTAAGTTGACCCTTTCGCGCTGCTTCATCAATGTTAAAGACATAGGCTTTTTCGTCAGCATGTTTGAGTTCAAGGTGCATTCCCCAGAAATTAGGGAGTTTGACCAACTGGGCGGTGTTTTCTACGGCCACCAGCGAAAGATCAGGTTTGTCTTGCGGTTTGGTCTCGTAAACTCCGGCTGCATAAATGGCGGGTTCATGCCCCGGATTTCCGGCATGCACACCGTCGCCGCGAGCCCCCAGGTACCCATTTCCCAAAGCTCCCTGGCTTCCAAGCACCAGGACTGAAGACCAATCAGTTGTTCCCTTCTGGTTTAGCGGGTATTTATCCGCCAATTCTATTCTCTCATTTAGCGGCGAAGCATGCCCGCCTTCTGTCTCGGCCAAGTGAGTGTTCCCAAACCTATTTGGGAAGAAATGGCGGATTTGTACGACCAACCAGGTAATTCCGAATGTTAAGCCCAAAACCCCAAAGGACGCTCCCCCGTCAAAAGGGAGCAAGGAAGACACTACCGGGATTTTGGGTCCAAGCGTGACAAAGCCGACAAACGCAGAAACGCCTAACGCGAAATTTTTGGTCGTCAGTACCAAATTTTCCGGGGAAAAGAAACGTTCGGCTGCTTGTACGAACTTTTCCCAGATGCTTGGCGAAATATTTTTTAGTTTTTGAATGGCATCGGAAATTGTGGCTTCGTCAAGCAACTTGTACTTTTCCACCAGTCCCGCGCCCAAAATGCCCAGCACCTTGGCCGTTGTTTCCAATTGCATAAGATTTTTCTGATTCACCCAAGTGAATATTTGGGCACGGACGGCTTCTGCGATTTCTTCGGCGTTCTTTTGATCAACGGAAATACCTAGCGCGATTGCAACTTGCGTCAGTTGAGCATGATCATCCACGGCATCCAAAGCGTATGCTCGCGACTGGTTGAAGTCGGCCGTTGGCACGGAAGCTTCGGGTGTTTTGGCAGAATGTCCCCCGGACCATAGACTTGTTATCCAATCCCAGGCGACTTTACCCGTAAGCGGCGAATCGGACAACCAGGAAGCGACTTGTTTATGATAATTCAGACTTCGCTGTTCAACCCATGCATAATGCCATCCATCGCGTTCACTCTGCGAGATGAAGGTTAACCCGGCAGGATCGATTTTTTGCCCTTGCTGCAGAACTAAAGTAAGCCCATTGTTCAGGGAGATAACCGCGGTTTTTCGGTTTGGATTGGCTTGGAGTTTTTTAGGTAAAGCTTCTTTTAATTCATACTTCCCTTCCTGAACGATGCTGAAGAGTTTTTCCAACTCTGTATTGTCCAAACGTCCCTTTATAGCCGCCTCTAAAGCAGTGTTTTTAATCAATAGTGAGGATAAAAATTTCAGCCACGCTTCTGTGGGCAGTTCAAACTCCGGTTTGGGTGAAAAGGCGGCGGGATGGTCGGACAGCCATTTTTGCAAGCCGGAACGCTTCCCCATCAATATATTAAAATATTGATTTTCGGTTTCCTGATGCGTAATGCGTGGGTTAATGCATACATAGGAAATGCCGCGGGCTTTCAAGGCGGCCAGGGTTTTTTCCGTATGAAAGCCGCCGATAATCAGCGCGGAAACTTTCGTGCCCTGCCGCTGCATGAGGCGGCACGTATTTTCAACAAAAGCTTGGCTGCGCAGATCGGCCAGCCGATAAAAATCGGCGGCCTCGTTCAAAGTCCCGTACAACGCATTGATGTCTTGGCCCCAGGTATTGGTTTGATCGGAATCATGCCGAGCGATAAATTCCAGGATTCTGGCGGGTGAAAAATCTTGCCTTCGGCCGGTATATTGCGCCCACTCATCCGGGGTTACGGAAAGATTGATGATTTTCTCCAGGGTGTCCAGCCGAAATTGCAAATCATCCAGTTCCCGCTGTTCGTCGTTGGTATATAAGCGTTCGCGTAACGCCCGTTCCACAATTGACAAGTCGCGGTTGAGACCTTCCACGGATTGATAGTTTAAAAGCTCGGAGGTTTTCTTAAGATATTGATCCAGGCTCGGGTATGCCTGCAAGCTCATGCCTTGTTTTCGAGCTTGAGCCGCCAACCAAACAACAAAATTCGGGAACGAATTGGGTTTTTCCAGGAGCTGAGTGCGTTTTTTCTCCCAAGCGGTTAGTTCGGCGTTGTAAACCTTGGTTTTGGTTTGGTTCAAACCTTCGCGCAAATCCTGCAAGGTACCTTGGGATTCATCGGTTAGAATTTTTTTAACATCCGCCAGACTTCGGGCATACAAGCCGGGTGTTTCAATGCCTTCCAAAGCTATGAGTTTTTGGCTCAGAGCTGCATACGCCTCGGCGCCCGTGAGCCTGCCTTCGTGCATAAGCTCATCCGATGTGGCTTGTTTTACTGTGGTTATAGGGAACGTGGCCAAAGCGCTGACATCCAACGGATGTGAGGCGCCTTCCAAGGCTACCAGCTTTAAGCCCTTCTGCTCGGTTAGAACACTTAAAATTCGTGCAATATTCGTCTGAACTTCAAAATGACAATGCAGATCCCGAATAACAAAAACCAACTGATCATTGCCTTGAAAGGATTGAGCAATGTTCCCCAGCGAGGCAGGCAGGGATAAGACCGGGCTTGCGGCTTGAAATGGGTTGGGATCAAAGGACCAGGACAGATATGGGAGAAAAAATGATAAGGCTAGCCACAGCGAAACGGCTTTAAACCAATGCCGTTGGCGCCATTTTCCACAATATGAAGAAATCAGATACCCACTCAAAGTCACTGCTGTCATCACCCGAGTTCTCATGAACTTAATCTTATGCTGTGTTTAAAAACCAGGAGGTGTTGTCACTATTAGATATATCACGTGCTTTTGTATTAATCAAATTTAAGTCAAAATTAGTTTCTTTTTAAAACAACGCAAAAAATCCCCTTATAAAACTTGGATGATCTCAGAAACAAATTTAAATAGCTTTCTTTTTCAGATTTTATTCAGGGAAAATAATATATTCGGATTTAACAAAATAACCATGTTTTTCAAGTTTTCGCCGTTTTTCTTGCAGC
>JAAXVQ010000385.1 GCA_013335425.1 Candidatus Firestoneibacteriota bacterium
GGACCCTGCAAAACGCAGTATTTTACTGCATGCCCAATGCCACCAACGGGCAGATTCCCTTGACCAATAATTTCGGCGAATGGCAGTTTTCGAAAACCGCCTTGGAGCATCCGGTGGCCGGACATCAGGCGGTAACCAACAACGGTTACATCTACGTGCTGGGCGGCCGTTACAACGGCGTGCAGCATTCGTCCAATGCGTACTATTCGGGCATTGCGGACGTGGCCTACCAGCAAACCCAAGTTTATGCCTGGGGCGGAACTTTTGAGCGTTTCGTGGATTTGGAAAAGGATCAGTTCGTCGATACCTTGGACTGGCAGGCATTGCCCAACAACGAGACGCTCACCATCAAATGCCGTACCGCCTTGGATGCGGGCCCTTGGACCGATTGGTCTCCGGAACAGGCGCTTGGTCCGATCAACATCCGCGGCACGATTCGATATTTGCACTATAAGCTCACCCTGCAAACCGCGCATAACGTGGTGGGCGACTCGGCCACGCCGCAGCTCAATCAAATGGCCCTGACCTATTTTGCCTCCAAACGCATCGACAACGACAGCTTCGTAATCAATCACAACAAATTTGACCCTCAAGTGGGGCCGCTTTCCATCAGTTTTAAAACCCGGGACAGCGGCGTCGCGAGCGTTATTATCCGCATCTATAACCTGGAAGGCGAGCTGATCCGCCGTCAGGATTTTGCCTACCCGCCCAACACGCAGCTGCCGGTGAGCGGTTTCTGGCAATGGGACGGCACCAACGACAATACTGAATACGTGGCCAACGGGGTTTATATTGTTCAGTATAATTCCGGAGACACGCATAAGACCCGGCGGGTGGTTGTTTTCAAGCGTTAGATTTGAAACCAGCAAAGGAGCTTAACGATGCGTAAAGTTTCCCTGATCGTCGTGATGACGTTCCTCACCCTCGGCAGCGCGGCGCCCTATGTGGCCGCCCGCGGTGTGGGAACGTCCGCGGCCGATTTTTTAAAAGCACCCCGGAGCACCCGCGCCACGGGCATGGGCGGCGCTTACGTGGCCCTGGCCGATGATTTAAGTTCTTTGGAGTGGAATCCGGCGGGGCTCTCGCTGTTGCCCTCCAATGTCCTCAACGCTTCCTTTGAACATTTGTTTTCGTTCTCCGATGTGGAGTATGAAGAATTGAGTTTGGGTCAGGCTTTGGGAGACAACTACGGCGGCGGTGTTCAGTTGCTTTACCGACATATGCCGGATATTGACAATGATCTGGAAGACGAACAGCCCTTGAAAGTTTGGGATTTGGCCGGGGTTGTGGGTTACGGGTTTCAACTTTCCAATTTTTCCGTGGGCTTGAACTTGAAGTTTTTTCAGACGCGGCTGGGAACCGAAGATTTGTTCGGCGAAGCCGTGGATATGGGCTTTTTGGTTTTTTTCATGGATCGGAAAATTTCCCTCGGCGTTGGAATTTTGAACCTGGGCCCTGATGTGAAAAATGATTCCCTGCCGTTGAACATCCGCGGCGGTTTCGGCTATAAGGATGTTTTCGGGGAAAACAAGGAACACGGTTTGGTGGCGGGTTTGGAACTCAACCAGCCTCTGGACAACAAGTTGAATTTGGAAGCCGGCGCCGAATATTGGTATCGGGCCATGTTCGGCGCGCGGTTGGGATATAAGCAGCAAATGGGCGGGAGCGATCTGCAATCGGATAACATTACCGAACGCATCAGTTTCGGCGCGAGCGTCCGCTGGTCGGATCTGCAGCTGGATTATGCCTTTGTTCCGTTTGCGGATTTGGGAAATACCCACCGGCTGACGCTCACGGCTCGGTATGGGCCCTTGAAGGATGAGTTGGAAAGTAAATAAATCACCCGGGTACAAGCCTCACACCGGGTCCGCGGATACTATGTCTCAGGTGGTCGGGTAGTGTCTCTGCCGCCGCGGGAATAAACGCCACGCAGGGGCGGATAGCCCCGGGCAAAACCGGCCGAGGAATGTTTGCAGTTTGAGAACTCCTCATGGGAGGGAAGGATCATGAAAAACGGGGCAGGATTAAACCAATGGGCCCGAAAATCGGCAAGCGGGGCGGGCGTTTTGCTGTGCATCCTGGGGTTAAGCACGGCGTCGGCATGGGCTGCCGGAGAAGGGACCACGGCGGCGCCGTTTTTAAAAATCGGTACCTCCTCCCGGGCGGAGGGGATGGGCGGAGCTTTGACGGCCATCGTCAATGACGTGGATTCCAATTATTACAACCCGGCGGGCTTAAGCCAGTTGCGGCGCAGCACCATCGGCCTTTCGCACATGGAGTGGTTTCAAGGCATCCGCTACGAGTGCCTTTCCTATGCGGACAAATTTGACAACATCGGGGCAGTCGGCGTCGACTTGGGTTACCTCTACCTGGGCGACATACCCAAGACCTTGGAGACCGCGACCGGAGATTACGACACCAACAGCAACGGCACTTTCGGAGCTTCCGATTTGATGGCGGGCATTTCCTGGGCCGGCAACCTGTTCATGCGTGAAAACAAGATCGGCATCAGCGTCAAGGTGATTCAGGAAGCCATTGACGCCAGCCAGTCCTTCAGCGTCGGGGTTGATCTGGGGGACCAGATTTTGCTCTCTAAAATGCGCTGGTATCGGGATGAAGCCAAAGAGAATTGGGCCATCCGGCTGATACCCAGTTCCTTGGGGATTTCTGTTAAGAATTTGGGAACGCCGGTGAAATACACCTATCAAAATGACCCGCTGCCCATGATGGCCAGCGTGGGTTTGGCCTACC
>JAAXVQ010000045.1 GCA_013335425.1 Candidatus Firestoneibacteriota bacterium
CAAACCAGCGACCCGGCAATTTATGCGGTCGGCGATGCCGTTGAAACCCCGGACGTAGTCGGCGGTCAGAAACTTGTAGTGCCTTTAGCAGGCCCCGCCAATCGGCAGGGACGGATCGCCGCCGATCATGCCTTGGGGCGGGAGCAGAGCGTTTACCGAGGTACGCAAGGCACTTCCATTTGCAAAATTTTTGATTTAACCGCAGGCAGTACCGGACTCAACGAAAAAACCCTGAAGCGCTTGGGCCGTGCCTATGAAAAAATCTACGTCCATCCCGCCAGTCATGCCGGCTATTACCCCGGGGCGCATACCTTATCGCTTAAATTGCTTTTCGATCCCCAAGACGGAAAAATTTTAGGCGCCCAAATTACCGGGTGCGACGGCGTGGACAAACGCCTCGACGTGCTGGCGACCGCCCTACGCGGGCGCCTGACGGTTTATGATTTGGAGCATTTGGAATTATCCTATGCACCGCCTTATGGTTCGGCCAAGGATCCGGTCAATTTTGCGGGCTTTGTGGCGGCCAATGCTTTGCGGGGTGATGTGACGTATTGCCACTCAGAAACCATGCGCCATCCGAACGCGCAACAAATCATTTTGGACGTCCGCACGCCCAAGGAATTTCAAGCCGGTGCCATACCCGGCGCCCTCAATATTCCGGTGGATCATCTACGGGACCGTTTAACGGAAATTCCCCGTGAGAAAGAACTGCTCATTTACTGTGCCGTGGGATTGCGCAGCTACCTGGCTGCCCGCATTCTAACGCACCACGGCTGGAAAAACCGCGTGCTTACGGGCGGCTATACCACCTATCTGGCCGTCCAGGAAGCCGCGCAGATGCCATAAATATGTTCCCTCCGGGATCCGCAGGTTCTGCCTCTGCGGATCCCGCAAGGATATTTCCAAGCTGCCCGCCAAATCCTGATAAATCACCTTGCCAAAGTCCGAATAAGAGGATAAATTTACTAAACCAAACCTATCAGGCGACAACTTTAGACTTTGATCTTGAAGACGGGTACTGGGGACCTTTTAAAATACCCCAGGGGGAGGTTCGCGTGGCGGAAGAACTCATGAAGGGCAGCGTTTTTATTGCCATTAAAGACTTTATCCTTAAAAATCACCGGGCGGAAGGTTATGCCCGATACTTGCAGTCTTTTTCACCGGAAGATCAAATTTTGCTGGATAAAAAACTCATCGGCGTCAGCCGAATACCGGCGCGGGTATTTGCCCAAAGCGGAGAACTCTGTACCCGTTTGTTCGGTTCGGGAAACACCGAATATTTCCAAATAGTCATGGCCTATGTGGCGGATCAGAACATCAACTCATTTATGAAGGTTTTCTTGCGCATGGGCAGCCCGTCTTTTGTCATGAAAAACGTGCCTGTGATCTGGAAGCATTATTTTTATTCCGAAGGAACGATCAGCGTTCCCAGCGTGACTGAAAAAAGCGGCACGGTTATTGTCAAAGGCGGGAATGCCTATGGCGAGGCCTTGTGCCATGGCATCATTGGTTGGGGTACCTTCGCCATCAATTTCAGCGGAGGGAAAAATTTGCGGGTGACCCACCCCGAATGCGTCCACCACGGCGCCCAGCAGGATCGTTTCGAATTTTCCTGGGACTTGTAAACGCTCTTCTGCCGTGAAAATTATTTGCCCCGCGCTTCGAACCCGGGGCACAGTCACGGCCAAATCCGGTTAAGACCCCCAACGCACCCGGCCGACTTTTGATCCAACGCCCTCCGGTCTACCAATCCGGTCCATGGTAAAGATTCTCATCCTGCAAATTCGGCTGCTGATTTCGGCGCATGTCCTGTTCCTCGTTTTCCAATGACCGCAGCGTGCGCAGGGCGTCCTGTTTGGACATGCCTTTTTGCTTGTTGCCTTTCTGATCTTCGGACACGCTGCTTTTATCGCCGGATTTTTGACGCTGATTGGACTCGCTGTTTTGCTCGCTGGGAGGTGCTTTTTCGTTGGACTTGCCCTCGGAGGGAGATCGATCGGAACCCGGCAAGTTGGCGCCGCCGCCTTCGCGGTCACCCTGTTTCCCACCCTGGGACTGGGTCTGACGTTGGGTGGTTTGTTTGGTGTATTTTTCAATCTGACGCAGGATCAATTCCAGGTTGTAACCGGCATCGTCGTCCCCGGCGTTCCATAGCAGAACCTGTTGGAAAGCTTCGGCGGCTTCCACCCAGCGCGCCGGATCTCCTTGGCGCCAGCCGAGATAATAAGCGGTATACCCTACATTGTACCAAACGTCCTGTTCTAAAACTCCCTCGGCATGGGCTTTGGCCTGAACAAACGCAGTATACGCCTCGGGGAATTTCTTTTGTACCAGCAAACTGCAACCGTAATTGTAGGTCGCCAGCGGATCCTCGGGATTTTTTTGGGCTGCTTGTTTGAAACATTTTTCCGCATCCGCCCAACGGCGTTGTTGAAACGCCGATAATCCTTCCCCAATGCGTTCGCGCGATCCGGCCTGAGCCGGGGACACCCATGACAGGGAAGAAATCGCCAGCAGGAAGAGGCCAACGAAGGCTCTTCGTTTCCTGTGAACTTCCCTTTTTCCCCGCGGCTTACGCCGGGAAAGAAGGCTGTCCCACAGCAACAATCCCAAGGCCGCGACTGCGCAAAACGGATACAAATCGTTCCAGACCAAAAGCCGGTTGGAATACTGCTGCACCTTTTCCAACCTGTCGATTTCTTTCACGACTACTTCTTCTTCCTGGCCTTGTCCGGTCAAGTGTACAAACAGTCCCTGCCCCAGGGCCGCCAATTCACCCAATTTTTTTTCATTTAAGCGCGTACGCGGCGCATTGGGCGCGATGGGTTCCCCCGTGTTTTTTGATGGTACCGGCACCCCCTGGGTGGTTCCCACCCCAAGCGTATATATATGTAGGCCTTCGTTCACAGCCTTGGCCAGAGCCTCCTTGGGGAGGTTGCCGAAGGATTCACCGTCCCCTACCACCACACAAATCCGTTGTGCCCGACTGTTGCGGGAGGTGCGTGCAAATGCTTGTAGGGCTTCGGTGAGGGCGGCACCGATGTCCGTGCCCGGCACGGGCAACTGCTCGGTATCGAGCGCATCGATCAACAATTTCAAAGCCCCGGTATCTTCGGTTAAAGGACACACCTCAAATGCCGTTCCCGCATAAGGAATCAAACCCACCCGTTGCTCTTCCCAGTGATCCACCAGATAGTGCATGGCTTGTTTGGCCCGGCCCAAGCGGGTAGGAAACACGTCCTGGGCAAGCATGGAACGCGAAGTGTCCACCAATAATTCTATCTCCGCCCCCCGCCATTCGTCTCGTACGCCGCGCAAACCCGCTTGCGGACGCGCCAATCCCAAGATCAAAAAAATTACTGCCAACAGAACGCAAATTCGACCGATCCATTTTTTATGGGTGCTGTTTTCCGCAGTCAAGCCGGCAGCCAAGCGGGAACCCACGAAGCTGCGCAGGCGGGCCTGCGCCCACAAGTCCAACCACCACCAAACCGGCGGAAAACCCAGTAAGGCCGTCAACAGCCACAACCATTGAGGTTCGGCCAAACGAAACATACAATGCTCCTACCCATAAATTGAGCCCTTGGACGTTTTTCGCGAAAAAGGGACCGCCGAGCTGTGCCTTTCTACTGTTCTATGCGCTCAATTTTCTATTGCTCAGAAGCATGAGCCATTAGGGCTCATGCTTCTACGGTATCCGTTTTTCCCAAGTCAAAGTTGCCAACCATTCCACGATCAACAACAGTAATGCCGCCAACAAAAAAAACTGCCCAAAATCTTCTTTACGCTGGAAGGTCTTAGATTGGAGGCGGGAACGCTCCAAAGTGCTGATTTCCCGATAAATGGCTTTCAGCTTATTTTTGTCCGTAGCGCGAAAATAGCGTCCGTGGGAGAGTTCGGAAAGTTTTTGCAGCATGGTTTCATCCAAGGCCTCGGTATGAACGCTGCCGTCCGGGTTTAGCAATACTTCATCGCCATGCACGACGCTTTTAATGACAATCGCGCCTCCGCCCGGGCGCCCCATGCCCACGGTATAAATGCGCACACCCAGGGCAGCCGCCATTTGAGCGGCTGTGACCGGATCCAAGGAGCCGGAATTATTGCGCCCGTCGGTTAAAAGAATGATGACCTTGGATTGTGCTGCGGAATTTTTTAGACGATTTAAACAGGCGGCCAAAGCCATGCCGATGGCCGTGCCGTCCGTGGTCATGCCGATTTCCAAGTGATCCAACAATCCCAGGAGCACTTGATAGTCCAACGTCAAGGGACAAACCGTATAGGCGCGGGCGGCAAACGCCACCAATCCCAAACGATTGTCATGTTCGGCTGTGATGAATTCCCGCAAAACGGTTTTGGCGGCCTGCAATCGGTTCAAGGGCTCAAAATCACGCGCCGACATGCTGCCGGACATATCCAGCGCCAACAGGATATCCAAGCCCGAGGCACGCAACGGTTCTTCTGGATGAACCCATCGCGGCCGAGCGGCTCCCAGCAATAAGAGCACCATGACGCCTAAACGCAACCACAGTGTCCAACCCGTGCCCGGCCGCCGTCCCCCTTGAAACGCTCCTTGCACGGAACCAGCCTCCGGGTAAGCCAGCACCGCGGGTTTTCCCCAGCCGCGCCAACGAAGCCAAAGCCAGATCGGCAACAGCAACCAGGCTAAAAATACCCAGGGATATTCCCAAAGCATAGGCTATCCTTTTTTCCCGGTTTTGGGTTTGGTCTCCGCCGGACGTGTGTGGTCCACAAACAAATGAGCTCGCCGCTGAGCCACGGCGATTTCGGAAAATTCCGCCCAAGTTTTTGCAAATTTCACCAAATCAGCCTGGAGCAAAATACTGTTGAGCAAACGCCGCGCATGGGAACCCACCCCCCGTACCTTGAGTACGGCCAGGATTTCTTCCCGAGGGGTTTCCAGGGCCGAGAGGTTGTAACGATCCGCCAAGTATTGCCGCAGGAGTCTGGACAACTCCTGAAAATATCGGTCCACCCGGCCCTCGATGACCGCGCGCGAATGACCCAGGGATTTGAGCTTGGCATAGGCCGTCAGGTGCGCGGGGCGCCGGCGCTCGGTTTTCCGACGGATATGTTTCCAGTCCAGCCAAAGCCAACCCAACCCCAACAGCACCAAAACCAGAACTGCGTAATACCAAACCGGTGCTGGTCCCCGCGGCGGACGCCAATCCCTCAAGGAAAGACCTTGTGGATGCCGGCTGGCGATTTTTAAAGCCAGAGCCGGCGTTTGGGCCGTGACCGTGGTGCCCTCGGGCCAGGTAAATCCCGCCGTGAGCTGGGGGAAATGAATTTCCTCCAACCCCAAAGCCATGAGCGTGTACTTCCCCTGGACAGCCCGGTAACCTTCATGTCGGTCGCTGACGTCCGCTTCATGGTATTGAATCAGTCGGCAACCCGGCCATACCACATGCGCACCGGGCAGACGAACGGTCCCGTTTTTGATTCCGGCGGTCAGCGAGTAATGAAATATTTGTCCGGTGTAGGCGAGGGTGGTATTGATATATGCCTCTACCCAAACGTCTTTCCCTGGATCCGCCACGGCCGGAAAAGACCAACCCCAAACCCAAACACCCAGTACCCCAGCCCAAAGAGCCTGTTGCCACCATGACCTGCGGTTCATCGGCGGATTTTCCTCAACCGTTCCCGGAAAAAGCTCCGTAAAGGCTCGGTGTAGGGTCTGTCCGTGGACAACTCGATCACATCGACCTTCTGCTGCGCAAAAAAATGACGCCGCGATTTGGCGCGGGCCTCGGCGAAGGCCGCGTACTCCGCGCGGGCGCGCGGTAGGCGCGTATCCACCTCAATATCCTTCCCAGTTTCGGCATCTGTTAAACTCAGCCAGCCTGACGGCGGCAGATCCAACTCGCGCGGGTCGTTGAACACCATGGCGATGCAATCGTGCTTGTGTTTGGCGACTTTTAAAGTCGGCGCGAAATCACCGGAAAAAAAATCCGACAGCACAAATAAAATCGAGCGACGGTGCAGCGTGCGGTTAAGGTAATCCAGGGCGCGATTGATGTCCGTGCGACGGGACTGGGCCCGGTGAGAAAGCACTTCGGTGATGACCCGCAAGCCGTGTTTACGGCCTTTTTTGGGGGGGATGAATTTTTCGCATTTGTCGGAAAAAATCATCAAGCCTACGCGGTCGTGGTTGGCAATGGCCGAAAACGCCAACAACGCCAGGACCTCCGCCGCCAATTCGCCTTTACTCCGGTCTTGTGAGCCGAAACGCATGGAGGCGGAAGCGTCCAGAGCCAACATCACGGTGCGTTCGCGTTCTTCCTGATAGCGTTTGACGTGCAAGCTTCCCGTGCGGGCCGTGACATTCCAGTCGATGGTGCGCACATCATCGCCGCGCTGGTATGACCGTACCTCGGAAAACTCCACCCCCATGCCCTTGAAAACGCTGTGGTAAACGCCGGAAAACACGTCATTGACCAGGGCGCGGGTCGCGATTTCAATGAGCCGTACGCGTTTCAATATCTCGGCCGGTGACTGTGACAACGCGGTCTGCGTTTCGGGCGCGTTCAAGGGATTTCAACCTTCTCCAGGATGCGTTTAATAATGTCTTCGGCAGTGATGGCTTCAGCTTCCGCCTCATAGGTGAGAATGATCCGATGCCGCAATACGTCCATAGCCACCGCCTGGACATCTTCCGGTGCGACATATCCGCGGCGCTTTAAAAAAGCGTGGGCGCGGGCGGCCTGGGCCAAGGCCAAGGAAGCGCGCGGCGAGGCTCCGTATTCCACATGGGGGCGGATGTCTGCGAGTTTGTAATCGGCGGGACGACGTGTGGCCATGACCAAGCTTACCAAATATTGTTCGATCTTTTCATCCGCATAGACTTCGCCCAACAGACGTCGGGCTGATTTAATTTGTAATGGCGTGGCCTGGGGGGTTATGGAAAACGGGTGGGGCACAGCATGCCGGCGTACGATGGCCAGTTCGTCGGCTTCGGGCGGATACTCAACTTTAATCTTCAACATAAACCGATCGATTTGAGCTTCGGGCAGCGGGTAGGTGCCTTCCTGCTCGATGGGGTTTTGGGTGGCTAACACCAAAAACGGCTCCTCCAGAGTGTAGGTTTGATCCCCGATAGTCACTTGGCGTTCCTGCATGGCCTCGAGCAACGCACTTTGAACTTTTGCCGGAGCCCGGTTGATTTCGTCGGCCAGAATCAGGTTGGAAAAAATCGGACCTTTTTTCGGGATAAACTCCTGTTGTTTCTGGTCGTAGATCAACGTGCCGGTAATGTCGGCGGGCAGCAAATCTGGAGTAAACTGGATCCGTTGAAATTTGGTTTGGATGGTGGCGGCCAACGTTTTCACGGTGAGCGTCTTGGCCAGGCCGGGCACGCCCTCAATGAGAATATGTCCGTCGGCCAGCAAGGCAATCAACAGCCGTTCGAGCATGGCGCGCTGCCCGACAATGACCTTGTCCATTTCCGTCAATATATTGCCTAAAAACGCGCTTTCGTTTTTAATACGCTCGTTGATTTCACGAATGTCTTTGTTCATGGGCCGGATCGCCGGGCTCCTTTGCGTGGGATGAACTTAAACCCTTGCGCCCATTAATACCCTTCCGCCGGCAGCAAGGATAAAGTAAAGACGCCGGGGCATGATATCCGATACCCCGGGACTTGCCCCAGGGTGATTCATTACCCCGGCCGGGCCCGGCCGAAAAAATTATTACTGTTCTTTGATGAGTTTTATTTTTTCCCGCGCCTTGGCGATGGATTCCTTGGCTTTGACATGTTCCGGGTCCAAATCCAGCACATCGTTCCAAATTTGAATGGCGTCGCTATAGCGCGCCTGCGCATACGCTGTAACCCCGTGTTTGTAAAGATCATCAATTTCTTTCCGACTCTTGGCACGGGCTTCTTTAAAGGCTTGGCGCGCTTCTTTGTTGGTTGGGTCCAAAACCAAAATCGTGCGCAAGGCCTTGGCTTCTTCCAGTTTATCCCCGCTTTGTTTGGCTTCGCTGGCGCGCTGTTTGGCTTCGTCCTTTTCTTCGGCCAACTTTTTCCGCGCCAACTCCAACTTATATTTGGCTTGTTTATGGTTGGGATCAAATTCCAAAATCAGTTCGAATTCCCGAATCGCTTCCTGATAGTCGCTGTGATCCAAGGCCTGGTTGCCGGCCAACATGTGTTTTTGAATGGCATGTACCATCGATTCGTCCGGTACCGCAGCTTCCTTGGCGGGCCCTTTGGCGGGTTTTCGGGCCGCCATCATGTCTTCGAGTATGGGTTTTTCCACCGACGCCCCGGATTCTATGGTGGCGCTTTTGGCTTTGACCAATGCTTGTACGCGCTTCAAAGCCGCTTCGGCTTCATGGAACCGGGGCATGATATCCAGCGCGGATTTATAGGCGAAGGCGGCGTCCACCCATTTGCCTTTGCCTTCCAATTCCTGTCCGTTTTCATAGCGGCGGTGAGCCTCGCCCATCACATCGCGTTGCGCCATGGGCTTGATGGCTTTGAGCACAAACTCCCGTGATCTTTCGCGTTTGACTACGGCCAATGCCTGGCGGGCTTTTACGAAACCCGGATAAATGACGAGTGCTTGAGCATATTCTTCCGCCGCTTCATCCAGGCGCCGATCTTCATAATATTTCCGCCCCTGCACGTAATGGGTGAGGGCGTCCTTCTTTTCTTCTGTGGAAACTTCGGCGGTCCGCGTGCCCCGATTTTCCAAATCCGGCAGCACAGGCAGGGGGCGCTCGTTTAAAACCGATCCTTTGGCCTGCGGCGGTGTTGGGGAGGCGTGCACGATTTTTCGCCGGGTCGGCTTGGGTGAATTTTTATGGATAAACGGTTGATCGAATTGATATTCCAAAGCCAGACGATGGGAAAAAGCCATATCGCCCAACGGTTGGTAGGCATAGGAAATACCCAGCTGCTCCCAATAAATGCCCAAACCCGCTGTGAAACCGTTCACATTGGCTTGTCCTTCGGACGGAATCATGCGATACCCCAGCCGCAGGGCGAGAAATTCCAAGAGCGTAACTTCGCCGCCTACGGCCACCTGCACGGCGGCATCGGCCAAGGGCCAATCCCCGTCCAAGGAAAGCAAGAGGGCGTTGTCAAACAACCTAGCCGCTACACCGGCCGTTAATTTGGCGGGAAGCGAATACCCGGAAATCGGAGTTCCGATATTACGCAAGCTCAGACCGGTATCTATATTTGACGCTAGCCAACGGTATTTGCACCCCACGTCCCCGGAAATTCCTAAATGGCTTGCTTCATAATAACTTTCGGCAATCACCGTGAAGGCGGCACCCATAAAAAAATTGGGACCCCAACCGCCAAAGCCATAGGCGCCGGTTACACCTATGTCAGTTGGGGAAAGCGTTTGCCCGGTCCGGTTGCCGGTTTCATCACGCTCCTCCATGGCCCCATAATTCATATAGGATATACCTGCGCCCAAGGTGCCAGACTCCAAGGATAAGGCTCCGGCTATAAATTCCTGGCGCATGCCCAAACCCCAATCATTATGCTGCAAGGCCAAAGCCGAATTTTTTAATTGTCCCAACCCGGCCGGGTTGTAGCGCAGACCGAACACATCGTCTGAAACCGCGCCATAAGCGCCGGACATCGCCGCCGGTCGTCCACCCACCGGAATGTCCAAAAACGATGCGGACACATTGGTATCAGCGGCGCAAAGCCCGCCCGGAAATAAATAACCCGGTCCCAGGCAAACAATCGTCCACAACCAAAGAAATTTCCGGTGATGTAGTGCGGGCATGAAACGCTCCTGGTGCGGTTTTTCCAAATATTGAAACCGCCGCCGCTGCCGGCTGCTTACAAGAGCAGTTTACCACCCTCCCCAGCAGTGGTCAACCGTGGGTTCTGAGACGGAGTTCTTACCCAATTAAAAAATTCCCTGCGCAGGAGTGTTTCCATCCTTTACCCGGAGCAAACCTTTGCGTTAGAATGCCCTGGGAGGAATTTAAATTGAAATCTTACTTGTTATCCGCTTGCCTGGGTACCACTCTGACGGCGATTTTTTTCACCGGATGCGCTACGTTGCCGCCGACACCCGCGCTTATTCCCCTCACCCCCTCGCT
>JAAXVQ010000046.1 GCA_013335425.1 Candidatus Firestoneibacteriota bacterium
ATCTTATCTATTTGAACCCGTAAGCCGGGGAAGACCCCGAAGCACGGGCGGGAGGGATTTTTATGGCATTGCTCAGCCAAGACTTACTTGACCAAATCAAGCCGGCCTTACAGGCATTGGCCAAGCCCGTAACCTTGCATGTTTTTTCACAGGAATTGGAATGCCAGTTTTGCCGCGAGGCGCGGCTTTTGGCTGAAGAAGTGGCTGCGGTGGTCCCGGACAAGGTCAAGGTGGTGGTCCACAATTTCGTCGTGGACAAGGCCGAGGTGGAGACTTACAAAATCGACAAGATCCCGGCCATTGCCGTGGTTGGCGACCAGGACTACGGCATCCGTTTCTACGGCGTGCCCGGGGGTTATGAATTTACCTCTTTTTTTCAGGCTATGGTCATGGCCGGTATGGGCGATGCGGGACTTTCCCAGGCCTCACGTTTGAAGCTGGGCGCACTCACCAAACCCATCACCCTGAAAGTGTATGTCACTCTGACTTGCCCCTATTGCCCCGCAGCCGTACACCTGGCCCAGCAAATGGCCATGGCCAGTCCTCTGATCCGTGCGGAGATGATCGAAACCGCGGAGTTTCCTCACCTGGCCGTTCGCGACCAGGTCATGGCGGTGCCCAAGACCGTGATCGAGGGCGTGGGCGCTTTTGAAGGCGCGCTTCCCGAAGCGTTGTATGTGGAAAAAGTGATTGCGCTGGTCAACGGAGGCAAAACGTGAACATACAAGCCCGAACCATCATCAACGGCATTGCCGCTTCCCCGGGCTTGGCCGTAGGTAAAGTTTGTTTTTGGTCTGATCCGGAAAACGTTCCCCGCTATACCATCGATCCGGAACAAGTACCCGAGGAACTTGCACGTTTGGACGAAGCGTTGGCCAGCGCACGACAGCAACTGGTGGATTTGCAGGAACGCGTGGAAAAAGAAATCGGGCATGAAGAAGCCGCGATTTTCACCTCGCACTCGCTGCTGTTGGACGATCCGGCGTTTTACGCCCGGGTGGAGAAATTTTTAACCCAGGAACACATCAACCTCGAAGCCGCGGTGGAAATGGCCATCGAGGACATTGTTAAAGTTTTAAGAAAAATTCCCGATCTCTACCTGCGCGAACGGGCCGACGATTTCCGCGACGTGGGACGGCGCGTACTTGAGAACCTGCTGGCCTATCAGCGGCAATGCACCCTGGAAGAGGGCGGCAAGATCATTCTGGTGGCGCACGAGTTGATGCCCTCGGACACGGTGCAGTTTCACCGACACCACGTCGGGGCGTTTGTCACCGAACGCGGTGGCGTGTCATCGCATGCGGCCATCCTCGCCCGTTCTCTGCGCCTGCCGGCCGTGGTCAGCGTTCCCCAGATTTTAAGCCAGTTGCAAGCCGGCGTGCAGGTGCTGGTCGACGGCCGTTTGGGACGGGTGATCGTCAACCCCGATCCCACAGAAATCGAAGAAGCTGAACGCGACCAGACCTTGCGGGCCAAAGCCGCGGCCAGCGTGCACCCGGCTGTGGTTTCCCGGACTCTCGACCAGGTCGAAGTGGTGCTCTCCGCCAATTTAACCCGCGAGGACGAAGCCGAAGAAGCCCGTATGGTGGGGGCGCGCGGCGTGGGGTTGTTGCGGACCGAGTTCTTATTCATGGACCGCGGAGAATTTTTAGACGAGGAAAAACAATACCGGGCCTATCGCCATGTCGTGGAGATCATGGCTCCGCACCCCGTGACCATTCGCACCCTCGATTTGGGTGAGGACAAACAATTTAATTTTGAAAACCCGGTGGAAGCTACGACGGCCTGTGTCCTGGGGTGGCGTTCCCTGCGCCTGTCGTTGGCCGACGAGAACGTGTTTTCGGCGCAGTTGCGCGCCATTCTCCGCGCTTCGGCCCATGGGGTCGTACGCATCCTGCTGCCTATGGTAACCGGTATTGAAGAGTTGCGCCTCGTCCGCGGCCTGCTGGCCAAAGCCCAGAGTGAATTAACCACCCGGGGTTTGGCCTTCGGAGCCGACGTGCAGTTGGGGGCCATGATCGAAACCCCGTCCGCGGCCGTGCTTCCGGAATTGATTTTGCAAGAAGCGGACTTTTTGTCCGTGGGCACCAACGACCTGGTGCAATACATTATGGTTGCGGACCGGGTTTCCGAACACATGCAGCGCTATTACCGGTCCACCTCCCCGGCCGTCATTTCCTTGCTCGCCGGCATGGCCCGGGCCGCACGCACCGCGGGGAAGGACATCAGCATCTGCGGAGAAATCGCCGGGGACCCGCTCTATCTGCCTCTGCTTTTAGGCTTGGGTTTCCGCAACCTTTCCGTGGCCCCGGTACTCATCCCGGATTTGGCCGCGGCCGTGGCCGGGCTGAAAATTTCCGAGGCCGAGGACTTGGCCGCGCGCTGTTTACGGCTCTCCACGGCGGACGAAATCGAAGCTCTGCTGCGGGCCAAGCCCACGCCGGCCAAAGGCATTTAAGCCGGACGTGGGTAAAAAAATAATTGATTGAAATATAATAATATGCTAATATTAAATCCATGAAAACCACAACCCCGCTCCCCGGAACTTTGGAAACCAACGCCGAGTTGTTGCGTGCCATGTCCCATCCGCTGCGCCTGCGTATGCTGCAAGGGCTCTCCCAGTGCGAGTGCAACGTGGGTAAACTCTGGCATACTCTGGGCATTTCCCAGCCCCTGGCTTCCCAGCACCTTAACCGCATGCGGCGGGCGGGACTCATCGTGGGTAAGCGCAAAGGGCAGGAGATCTGTTATCGCCTGGCCGATCCGCGCATTGCCAAGATACTCAAATTGTTGGAAAGTTGACCACCCCAGCGCGCGGGTGCGCGCCTATTTTAAGGAGGCATTTTCATGGCTCAGGATATTCAGGAAAAAGATTTTGCGCAGGAGGTCGTTCAGTCCGACAAACCTGTGTTGATCGATTTTTACGCGCCCTGGTGCGGCCCCTGCAAACTGGTCGCCCCGATTCTGGAAGAGATTTCCCGCGAACGGGCGGATTTGAAAATCGTCAAGGTGGACGTGGACCAAGCCCCCGCCCTTGCGCAGCAGCACCGTATCATGAGCGTGCCCACGCTGGCGCTCTATAACCGCGGGCAAATGGTCGCCAGTTGGGTGGGCTTGCGTCCCAAGCCCATGCTGTTGAGCGAAATCGACAAAGCTTTGGCCAAAGCCTGAGCTGCGGAACCTAAGGAGTCATATTATGTTGAAACGAATAGCGATCAGCGGATTGTTGATGTTTTTATTGGCCGGTTGCCGTCCTGGCGGCCATCAGCCCGAGAGCGGCGTCACTACCAACACGTCCGCACCTGCCGCAGTTGCGGCCGATGCGCAGGTTTTTCCGGATTTCAAGGTCAAAGGCTTTGACAACCAGGAAATTTCCTTATCCCAATACCGCGGCAAGATCGTGATCCTGGATCTTTTCGCGACCTGGTGCCCACCCTGCCGCATGGAGATACCTCATTTCGTCGCGCTTCAGCAGGCTTATGCCGGCAAACTTGCCGTGGTCGGTTTGTCCTATGACCAGGGCGCGGCCAAGGACGTTTTGGCGTTTGCCAAAAACATGAAAATCAACTACGACATTTACTGGGGTTCCGAAGAGATCGCCCGCTTTGTGGGCATGCGCGGGATTCCCCACACCCTGGTGCTCGACGCCCAGGGCCATGTGGTGAAGACCTACGTCGGTTATCAGGACAAGGCCGTATTTGAAAAAGACATCCAAGATCTCCTGGGCAAAGCGCTGTGAGCGATCCGGTCTGCGCCCTGCCCACACCCTTGGACGAGGCCGTGGAGTACCTGCAGGGTGTTAAGACCATAGCCGTGGTGGGTCTTTCCCCCAATCCCGACCGTCCCTCCCATGGCGTGGCTCAGTACCTGTTGGAACAGGGTTTTACCGTGATCCCCATCCGCCCCGGCATCAAAGAAATCCTCGGCCAGAAAGCCTATGCCTCACTCAAGGAGTACGGCCAAGCCGTGGACCTGGTGGACATCTTCCGAAACCCGGACGCCGTGCCCGCCGTGGTGGACGAAGCCATTGCCCTGGGCTGCAAAGTCATTTGGATGCAGGTCGGCATTGCCCACGCCGCCGCCGGGGACAAAGCCCGTGCTGCCGGCCTGCACGTGGTCGAAAACCGCTGCTTGGAAAGAGCCCACCGCGCCGGCCTCAGACTCAAGCATGCATGAATTTTTCAATTTAAAAACTCCCCTAAAAAGCGTAAACTTCTTGAAATTTGCCAAAGTGCCCGAGACGGCGTAAAAAGCCCGTCAACCGGAAACCTGAACCTAAAGCCTGACGGAAGAAAGCGCTTAAAATCGGTTGCGTCAAGCGATGGGTGCCTGAACTTTGAGCTGAGGTCGCCATGGTAAACGAAATTGACTTTACAGGCTTCTCTCCGAAGGTTTTTCATTTTTATCGCGACCTTGCCCTGCATAACAACCGTGCTTGGTTTGAGGCCCACAAACAGGATTACAAAGGCTACGTCTTGGCGCCGGCACATGATTTTGTTTTGGCCTTGGGTAAAAAATTGCAGACGCTCTCTCCTTATATCGGCTATGATGCCCAAACCGGCGGTCGGGGCTCTATACATCGCATCTACCGCGACATCCGCTTTTCCAAAAACAAAACGCCTTATAAAACCAATTTGGGTATATTTTTCTGGATGGGGGAACGACGGCCGGGAAGCGTTACACCGGGTTTTTGGTTTCACTTGGACGCGGAGGGCGCTCGCTTCTATGCCGGGATGTATGAGTTTTCCCCCGAAGAGTTGCGCGCCTTTCGGGCCGCAGTGGACGACGGCCGCAAAGGCGTCGGGTTAAAGAAAATGATCACGGCTTTGGAAAAGCATAAAGGGTACTCCGTGGGCGGCGAATTTTACAAACGCATGCCCGGGGGCTTTGACCCCGGACATAAACGCGCTGAGTTGTTACGTTACAATTCCCTTTATGCCGTCAGCCCGCTGATGAAACCCTCCAGCGTAACCTCATCTAAGTTGCTGGCCGAGTGCTATGCCCAATGTAAAGTCATGTACGGTTTGACCGAATGGCTGATGAAGCTGAAACTAGCGTCCTATTAAGGTAAAAGCGGAAAAAGCTTCCACCGGGAGGATAAACCGGACCTACCCAGGGCGTTTGAAGGGCGTGGGACACAAGACGGCACCCCGGTCCGATCGTGGCACCAGCCAAGTTGACGGATTTTTTCGGTTTAATTAATTTTTAGGTTAACTTTTCCCGGGAAATTGCGATAGTATATACAAAGGGTCGAGGAACAGATCTGTCGGGAGGAAATCCGTGGGTAACTATAAATGCACGGGTCTGCTCTATTTGCGGGAACATATCCTCAAGTCGGACCCGGAAGTGCAAAAGCGCTTCCTGGCTGCTTTGACGCCGCAGGAAGAACATGTTTTTCGCTTTTTCACAGCCATGTCGTGGATTCCGCTGGAAACCGCCACCAAGTTTTTTGTTTCCGCATCCCCGTTGCTTTTTCCGGACAACCGCAGATCTTCCAGCATGCAGCAACTGGGCAAAGCCAGCATGGATTACAACCTCAAAGGGATCTATCGTTTGGCCTTGAAATTTGCCTCGGTCAATATGATTTTTCAAAACGCGGTCAAAGCCTGGCGCACCTATCACGATACCGGGGAAGCCAGTCTTGAAATCCGCGATGCACACAGTCTCTTATTTAAGGTAAAATATGCGGGTTTGCCTCCCGCTTTCCCCGAGAACATCACGGGTTGTGCCGAATTGTTGGCCGAACTTGCGGGCCTTAAAAACAACGCCGTGCAATATTACCTGAAAGATTCCATCTACCACAACTGGCTGGTCGCCTGGAAATAGTCTCCCCCCAAATGCGCCGATGCGACGTTAATGTTTTTTATTGCGGAAATCTCCTGCTTGAGAAATTGGTTTTGTGGGGAGTGCGGCCGATGTCCGGCTTGTTCGGGGAAGCCTTTCCACGGTTTTTGACTGCGCTGTGCCCCGGGTAAGGGTCATGACTTTGACGGTATGGATTTCAGTAAGTTTTAGGGCTTAAGCCGGGAACGTCTTTCTCAAGGGGCATAGGCTTTGGGCTATTCCCAGGTGATGGGCCATTTCCAAACATTGGGGTCATCGTTTTGCCGGGCAATTTTAATGTTTTTGACGCCTGTCAAGGATAACGTTCCTTGAATATAGCCGGACATCATTTCGCGGAAGCGTTCGGGGAGTTCGGGATACCCTTCCAGAAGAAATACGGCGCTTTTTTCTCCGCGAGGCTCGGCCCAGGCCCGACCTTTGGCGCTGTAGACTTTCCAGAGCGAGGCAGCTTGCTTTATCATGAAAGGCACTGTGGCCAGCTTCACCATAAAACGGTAAATTCCCTTTAAATCATGATCCGCCATTTCATAACCCAATTTATGGACAGCCAAGTTGTCTTGGGGGTAGAGTACCGAGGCGGCTTTTGCGATGATGGCGGTACCTTGCTCGATCGGGATGTGATGGATCGGCATGGTTTTTAAATAGATTTGTTTCTCTTCCGGTGTCAGCAGGTCAAACAAAGCGTTTTCAGCTTGGGAGCCGCGTTTTTGGATAGCCTCTCTGACCGAAACCACGCCCGTACCTTTGTAATCCGCCATGGTTTAAATCCTTTCTCTGCAGTTTTACGGGGTTAAAGCAACGTCAGGATGTAGTCCTACAGCACTCTGAAATATCTTACCCCTTTAAAAATAAACATCAATAAGAAAAATATCAGGCCGGACTTGGAATCAAGCGTGACCTGGGCTATACTCCATTTGAATTCTGCGGCAAGGTAGGGCCAACGGCCATAGCCGAAATTAAGATTTATTCGGCAGACGGAAAGGCTTGAGCTGCGGCTATAAAATATTTTTTCGAGGTGACATCATGAAAACCTGGTTGGCATTGGGGATCCTGCTGGTTGCTGTAATGTTCACAGGCTGCAGTAAATCAAATCCTGCAGCAGCTTCCACGGATCCGACCGCAACCGTGGTCCCGCCGGCCGCGGCAACTGCGACGGCGACGGCCACGCCGGTTCCGGGAGGCGGTGTTGGGGCGACGGTCACCCCCACCGCGGGCGGTACCCCGATCGCGACAGCTACCCCGCGGGGCGGGACGTATACCGTCAAGTATGAGGTGACCACCGCCGGCGTTAGTTCCAGCAACATTACCTATCTTGATTCCGACACGACGTCGGCCAGCGTCCTCGGCGTGCCCGCCGGCACTTGGTCGCAAACGGTCACGCTGGGCTCCGGATTTGAAGCACAAATGATAATCGCGTTTGCGCCGGCAACCGCCAGCCCGAGCATGGTGGGAAAAATTTTCGTGGATGGCGTTGAAGTCATTTCCGATTCGCGCAGCGCCCCCAGCCCTGCCGTAACCATTTCCTATTGGCTGCCCTAGCTTGCCGTGAGCTCAAGAATCGACGCGTCGCATAATCCCGCCTTAGGGCGCGCGCGAAAATTTGGGATTGGAAAAAGCGCGGGAATGTTCTATGCTTTGCCCGGCAGCCGCGGTCCGCAAGCCTGCCGCCTATCAATGATGAGGAGTGCCTAAAATGAAAAAGAAACCTTATATGATTTTATTGGGAAGCACAATCTTTTTGACCTTATTGGCGATTTTAACGGCGTTGCCCATGCACGCTTCCAAGCCGAACCTATTGGGGTACTACTCGCATTGTTCGTTCACGCCCTGGAGCACGTTGATCCTACTGGCCTTGGCAGGCGTGAGTTGCCGCTGGCGCAGCCGTTACAAATAAAGCTAAGCGGATAAAATCACGCGTCCTCAAAAATTCTTTTAACGCGGGCAAGCGGCATCGGGTCCAACAGGTTGCAACGAGGTGACGGCCATGGGATTTTATCTGACGGCGGCATTGGGGTTGTTCGGATTAACGATCGCGACGGGTGTTTGGCTTTCCAAATCGGGACGGCCGCTAAAACCCCTGCCGGCCATGCTGCATAAATTAATCGCTTTGGGTGCGGTGGTTTTTGGGGTGTTGGCGCTGCTGCAAGGCGCCAACCGCGCCGCTCTCGCGGGCACGATTTTATCCTTGAAAATTGTGACGGCGGCATTGGCTGTGCTGCTGTTCGCTACAGGAACTGTTTTAAGCCGGGAGAAACCGCAGCCGGCGGTTATGCTGGCCCTGCATCGCGTCGGGACTTTACTGACCATGATTTTTATCGCACTGGTGTTGTGGCGCCTTAAGGGTTAAAGCGTAATTTCCCTAGGATTAAAAAGCCGGAGGCTCCAAACTTGGGGCTTCCGGCTTTTTTATGCACAGGTCGAAAAAACAGCTACAGCCTTTCTCTACCCGCGTTCAACGTCCGAACAAACCCTTCAACTGGTCCTGGGCTTTGTTCTTCAATTGCTCGGTTTGCTGGTTCGTGGCGCCCGCGCCTACGTCCTGTTTTTCCTTGATCAACTTCTGGATGGAAGCAATTTTTTCCGTCAGTTCTTTTTGCTGCCCGGCCAAGGAACCCAGGACGCCGCCTTTGTCCGCACCATAGGAGGCCAACAAGTCGCTTTGTTTGCCGGCCACGAGTTTCTCGATCTCGGCTTTGACTTTGGCCTGCACGCCGGCGAGTTCTTGTCCCAAAAGCTTCTGCATGCGTTCACTTAGGATTTTATCCAAATCGGAGTGAATCGTCAGGTCGAATTTGTCAGGAGAACCTTTGCCTTCGGCTCCGAAATGCAGGGCGTCAATGCCCGACCACAGGGAAGCGGCAATTTCTGCGGCACTGCCCAGGCCGGTCGGTTTGGCGGTATTGGCCTTGGCCAAGCCGGTCAGGGCCAGGTTCATTTGGGCCGCGAATTCGTTGCCGGTCAAGGTCAGGCCGGCGGTGACCGCGGCATTGCCGCCTTGGAAGGCGGGCAGGTACTCCGAGGAAGGCAGGTGCAATTCTTCGGCGCGCAGTCCCGCCATCTCAACTTGCAGCGTGTCCACGGGAATTTCTTGGGTGTGATTTAAAACCGCCTGCACGACCAAGCGATGCGCGCCTTGGGCGCCTTTTAAATCCACCCGCACCGGGCTCCCCAGCAGGGCTGGGTCCGAGGTGACATCGGTAATGGTTCCGGAGAAATCCAAGGGTTGGTTGGGTTTGCCGTCGCCGCCCGTGGTACCGGAGACAGCAATATGCTTGATCCAGAAATCCGGCGGACGGTTGAAGACCGGAAAGCGCACGTCCACGCCGTGCAGGCGGGGTTGGGTGATTGGGGCGGATTTTTTGGTTTTCCCTTTTGAGGTCGGCATATAGGTCCGCGCCTTGGCGATCAAGTCCAGTGCCCGGTCCAAGCGTTCCATCCATACGGGGCCCAGAATCACGCCTGTAAGGCTGGAGAAATCAAAGGTGGGGAGTTTTAACAGTTGACCCACGGCCTGCAAGTCGCGGTTTTTCAGTTCCTCGATTTTGGCCAAAAGATTTTTTTGGTCCCCGAAATCCGCCTCGGCCTGAGCTTTTAGGGTCTTCAAGGTATCGGAGGCGGTTTGCAGGTCCTGCCGACATTTGTTCAAGCGGTCGATCTTATCCTTGGCGGAAATCAGGTCCTGGGCGTTTTGGATTTTCAAAGCCTGCACGTCGTTCCAGGCCGGGCCCACGGACGCCAGGGTTTCCTGGACTTTCAGGCTTTTGACCTTGGCTTGGTAATCGGCGGATTTTTGTTGGTAGCCGGTTTTCATGGCATCCAAGTCCTTGAGCATGGGCAGGTTCTCGGCTTTGACCAAACCCTGGAGGTTGGTGGTCTTAAGCTGCTCCTTGGCGGACGCGATGGCCGAAAGCGCGGGCAGGCCGGCGGCTTTGGATTTTGCGCGTTCCGAAACCTTGCCCGCCATTTTCCCCAGGGGGCTCTCAGCGGAGAGCCAGCTCTTTTCGACCTTGGCCGCTTTGCGCGGCGGCAGGGCTCCCGAGGTTTTGCGGGCCGTGCCGTAGCGGATGCCGGTGACGGTCATCTCGTCGATGATGACCTTTTTGGAGAGCAGGGGAACGGGTTCCAGGGCGAAGGACATCGCGTCGACGCTGAAAAGGTTTTTCATGGGCGCGTTTTTGTCGGCCACCTGCAGGCCGTTGACGGACAGGGACAAATTGGCCAAGTGGGTTT
>JAAXVQ010000386.1 GCA_013335425.1 Candidatus Firestoneibacteriota bacterium
GGTTTAACCCATACCTGATTTCAAACTGACCGTCCTGGGTTAACGTAGCGATCTGATCGATGCGCAAGGGCAAATACCAAAACGCCTCCAGGTCCAAGTGTAAAATCAAACTGGCCGAATACCGCGCGCGTGCTTTCCAAGCTTCGGTGGAAGCCGTGCTGCAGGCTTGCCCATAGTCTCCTTCCAGCTCACCCCAAAGCGCATGTATGAAGAGCGGCAACACGTCCGGGCCGGCATCGAGATGCCAGAGGGGAAAACGGTAAGCGCCGGTCACTTTGGCCGCATAGGGGCGTTGGTCGTCGTGATAACCCAGGGGCAGGGTTTCGGTGAAGGAATCCGGAAAATCACCCTGGCGCGCGGAAGCCCGTGCCCCGAACCTAAAAGCCTGATGCGCCCAGAGCGAAGGACAAAACCAATCCAAACCGGCCCACGCCAGACGCCCGTCAAAGGCATGTCCGGGCACAGCCCTGCGCCCATGGCCCTGCACCAGCCAGCCGGCCACGGGAAACAAATCCCGCCGGGCTTGCCGTGCGTAACCGGCCAAAATTTCAGCTTGTACGCCGGCATAAGCCGTGTCCTGAAAATAACGGCCATCGGCTTCTCTGAGTCGGTAGGTATCATACCCTGCGTTTAGCTGTACCAAACCCCGGCGGTTTTCGGCCAACAGCCAATTGATCGTCCATGTGTCTTTGAGGGAAATGCCTTCCCGTCGGGCCCAGTCCCGCGTTTGGGAAACATAATCATCGCTGGCGCGCCAACGGTACAGAGGCAGGCTGAAAAGTTCTATGCTCAGCGTGGTCGGGGTTTGATCATTGCTGTACTCAAATTCGCCGTAAGTTTTTCCGTTTTGCGGTTGAAATAAAATTTGCGCCTGCCAGGCGTGCAGTTCCAACGGGTCCTGCCGCGCGGAAAGTGCACCCACCAGCACGCCTTCGCGATCTTCGGCCAGCGTGGGCATCCAATAAGTCGGCAGCAAATGCGGCCATGCCGAATACGGCTCGCCCCGAACCGCGGGAGCCTGCGTTTCCGCCGGGGGCGCGGGTTGCGCCGCGGGCATGGGCAAGGGCACCGGCTTCCAGCGTGAGGGGTCCAGCGCCAGCGTGACGATCTGCTGAAGATTGCCCAGTTGGTACTCGGCTAGGGCGAGGGTTTTACCGTCCGGGGATATGTCCGGATCAAAAGCACCTAAAAAAGCATCCGTGACCTGAAACAATTCCCGGGTGGTCAAACGGTAAGCGAAAATTTGGTGAACCCCGGTGCGGTCGGAAACAAAATAAATCGTCTCGCCGTCGGGGGACCAGGCCGGGTCATGATCCCCGGGCAAATCCCAGCCGGTTAAAGGCGTCAAAACGCCGGTGGCCGCATCCACCAGACAAATGTCCTGGCGGCCGTTGAGGCGCACGGCCGCGGCCAGGCGCCGGCCGTCGGGGGACCAACGCGGTGAGAGGTAAACGGCGCCGGTCACCGGTGGGATCGCCGACAACCTGCCCGTGCCTGCGTCCACCAAAGCCAGGTGCGTCGGGCCGAAATCATTGACCACGCAGACCAAGCGCCCTTCCGCGGAAATGTCCGGCGACCAAGCATGGGCGCCGTAGGTCAAACGATGCTCGTCTTGGGCACCTTCGCAAAACAAATCCGAAATCTCCGTACCCGAGTAAATCCAGTCCGGCACCAGGCGTGAATAATAGCGGACCTGGCTTTGCCGGTCATAGCTGAACCTCCCGGTGGACAACGCCGGGGTGCCCGCACACTCGGATGTCCGCCCTGGACGCAAGCGCACCCAAGCCGGGCCCGCGTCCAACCGATTTACATAAGCCGTCAAGGAACCGTCGCTGAGCCAATGCGGTTGTTCAAATTGGCTGTTGTCTTCCGCAGTCCATGCCATGGCCTGCGGGCCTAAAAGGCGCGGTGAACCGAAGAGCGCTTGAAACTCGTCACGTTGCTTTTCCTGCATGGCCGCAAACACGTCATTGACCCGCACCTGCAGGGCGCGGCGCCAAACAAAGCCCAAGCCAAACAACGGCCAAGCGCTTTGCCGGCGCGCGGCCCGGTCTATAAAATCGTCTTGCCCCGTATCGCTCCGCAATTGCGCCACCAGGGCATAGCCGCCCACGTAAGCGCGGTCTGAGGGGAAGGTATACGCGGAGGGCGTGCCCAGTTGCCCCAAGGACCAAGGTTCGTCGGACAATAAATTCGCGGCCAACTTCATGGTGTGGTAGGGGTTGCGCCCGCGCCCGCCTGCGGTGAGCGCGGTTTCCGAATACTCGGCCAGGCCTTCGTTCCACCATTGCGGTGAAATGAAATTTATCACATTGACGTTGCCGAAAAAAAACATCAGCACGCGGGTTAAACCTTCGCCCCGCAAACCGTGGCAGAGGTGCGCGTATTCGTGATACATGAGCGATTCCAGCCAGGAGGTGTTGAGGGTGCCGTCAAATTTATCCGTGGGGGCGGCCAGGTAGAACTCCATTTTGGTGTTAAGACCCGTGGAATATCCGTTGGCCACGTCCGCGTCGGGGTTTAAAACCACCGGCGTGCGCCCGGGAGGCGCATAACCGAAAAGCGCTTTCACGCGCGGGTAAGCCTGCTCGGCGATAAACGCGGCCTGCGCGGCCACGTCGGCAATGGCCTGCGGATAGATCAGGAGGAAATGTTCGGTTGGCGTCTGCCGCCAATCCCGGCCGGGATCGCGCTTGCCATGCGCCTGATCCCCGCCGAGGTGATGGCAGACGCGCGCC
>JAAXVQ010000047.1 GCA_013335425.1 Candidatus Firestoneibacteriota bacterium
TGGCGTCGTAGTCATGCACCAGTTTCACATAAGTTTGATGACCGTCCCACCAGGCGTTCCAGGCGGAAGTAAAATCACGCCATAGACCGGTTTCTTCGGCACCCGATACCAACGGCTCATATTGTTTCATGGCCGCATCCGCAGTTTGCTTGGCAACTTCAAACCGGGCAAAAGTGTTCTTGCGGTCTATGCCTTTGAGTTCCGTGGACAACAGTGCGTTTTCAGCCGAATCCACTTCGGTTTTGGCGTTTTGGATAATCCCCATGGCCTGTATGCTCGGCAGGGCGTTGGCCACCACGTCCTCGGCCAGGGCGCTGATGCGGTTGATGCCGGTCAATCCCACCATGCCGATGACCAACCCGATGGCCGCCACGGCGGAAAAACTCAGGAGCATTTTCATCTTCAAACTAAGCTGGCTAAACATGGGCGTCCTCCCGGAATTACCTGATTGTCGGCTCGGACGAAAGTGGTGCCGTCTGTGCCGTGCTCCTACCCTGCGGGGGCGGGACTTTAGGTGCCGATAGAGTCAGTTACGGCAATCCCAGAAGGGGATTAAGGTTTTTGGCGGATTATTTTTTCTCCGGGGATTTTCATGGATACCGGAAAAGCGTATAATGAAGTTCGTGGTTTCAAGGAGAGTGCTGCGTGCGGGCTAAATCATGGATCGCCTGGATCATGGCGTTGGCCGGCTTGGTTTCGACAGTGATTCCGGCCGGGGCTGAAAAGTTTCCCGATGGGCGTCCCCGTTTGGGGTTGGTGCTCAGCGGCGGCGCGGCGCGCGGCATGGCCCATATCGGGGTGTTGAAGGTCATGGAGGAGGTCGGGTTGCGTCCGGACCTGATCGTCGGCACCAGCATCGGCGCGATCATCGGCGGCCTCTATGCCCTGGGGTATTCGGCAGCCGACATTGAGCGCATTGTGTGTTCGCAAAATTGGACCCAACTGTTGGGCAACAGCGTGCCCCGCGACTGCCTGCCGCTGGAAGAAAAAAACGAAGACGGCAAGTACCTGCTGGCGTTTCCCCTGCGCCGCGGGCAAATCATCCTGCCGCGGGGTTTGTCGGCGGGCGAAAACATTTCCCTCCTGCTTTCCGAATTGACGCTGCCGGCGCATGCGGTTCGCGACTTCAAACAACTGCCCATTCCCTTTGCCTGCGTGGCTACGGACTTGGCCACCGGGAAGGAAGTGTTTTTGGATCATGGTTCGCTGCCCGAGGCCATCCGCGCCAGCATGGCCATTCCTTCGGTGTTTACCCCCGTGGAAATCGAGGGGCGCCTGCTGGGAGACGGCGTGGTGGCGCGCAATTTTCCGGTTTCCAATGCCAAGGACCTGGGCGCGGACCTCATCATCGGGGTGGACGTGGGCACGACGCTTTACCGCCAGGAGGAACTGGATTCCCTGCCGAAAATTCTCGATCAGGCCATCAGCTTTTTTGGAACCGCGGAAGCGCCCCAACAAAACTCACTCTGCGACGTGTTGTTGATTCCGGACACGCGCCCCTATGGGTCCTCCAGTTTTACGGAGGCGGCGAAATTGATCGCCCTGGGGGAGGTTTGCGCCCGGCAGCACCTACCCGAGCTGCGGGCTTTGGCGGAAAAGTTGAAAAAATTTCCGGCGCGGCCCCTGCCGCCGGATTGGGCGCACCCGCGCCCCGGGGAACGTTTGCACGTAACGGCTCTGGAAATTTCGGGTTTGGCGCAGGTCACCCGGGAGCGGATCGATGCGAGCCTGCAAATCCAAGTGCCGGTTGAACTTACCCGGGACGAAATTAAATCCGCCATACAGCGACTGGTGGGCAGCGGTTTTTTCGAACGGGTGACCTATGTCCTGGTGCCGGTCGCGGGCAAGGAAGGCCTGAGTTTACAATTGCAGGTGACGGAGACGCGCGACGATGCGTTTAAACTCGGCCTGGGCTATGATTCGGACACTCAGTCCGCGCTGTTGTTCAACGGTACCTTCCGCAATGTGCTGGTGGAAGGCTCCCGTATCGGTTTGGACGTCAAACTGGGCGAGAACGCAGCTTTTCGCGGTACGCGTTTCGTGCCTTTGGGATTTCATACGGACTTGGGCTTTACCACGGAAATCCGCTATAACCGTTTTTTGGCCAGGTCTCTGGAAAATCCGGCCTCCCCGGATTCCACCCACGGGGCGCTCATTCGGGTGGACCGTGATTTTCGGGACGGAGTTCTGAATTTTGGCCTGCAGAAAGATTTTGCCAACACGGCCGCCCTGGGCGTGGGGGTGGAAAAGGAACTTGTTTTGGTGCAGGGTGCCGGCTTCGCGGATGAGTTCAACAACCGGACCGTGGATTTTTTAAACTATCGGGGCTATCTGCATGTGGACACCCTGGATCGGACCGATTTTCCCCGTTCCGGGTTTTCAGGTCAGGCGGAAGTGCGCTATGTAACGCGCGAGCTGGCGTTCGGCGAGGACCCGTCCATGACACCGTTTTTTCAATACCATGCAGGGGCCTTGGGCGTGCTCCCGGTACAAGCGCGGGTTTCGCTCTTCGCCAACGTGGCCGCGGGTGCGGACGATGCCGGCGAGGTGCCCTATGCCCAGCAACTGCACTTGGGCGGGCTCTATGATTATGATCCGCATCAAGTTCCTTTCGCGGGTTTGAACTTTATGGAACGCAGCGGCCGCGCGCTCTGGGTGGCCCGGGCCGGCGTGCAGGTGGAGACCTGGCCCAATGTTTTTGTGGTGGCGCAAGCCAACGCCGGCAAACTCGAAGATTCGTTCCGGCAGTTGTTCAAGTCCAACCACCTGCTTTGGGGCGGTGCCCTGACCGTGGGAGCCGTTTCCCCCATCGGGCCCCTGGCGTTGTCGTTGGTCGCCAACCGCGAAACCAACACCTTGAACGTGCACTTCTGCCTGGGGCATCGCTTTTGATCCACGGCTCTGGGGAAAGCGGAGTTGCCAGGGAGCGCCCCGGGGAATATAATCAAGATTGAATGCAGGCAAACGGCAAATTCCTGCTATGCCATTTTGCGGCGCAGCCGATAATTTTTAAAGGAGCCACAGGCATGATTTTGGGTTTGGGCACGGACATCCAGGAAATTGCCCGGGTGGAAAAAGCTCTGGCGCGCGGTGGGGCCGCGTTTTTAAAAAAAACCTTCACCCCGGCGGAAATCCGTTACTGCCGCCGCGGGGTGAAAAGCGGGGAGCGTTTTACCGCGCGTTTTTGCGCCAAGGAAGCGTTGCTCAAAGCCTTGGGAACAGGTTGGGCCGAGGGGCTCGCTTGGACCGAGGTCGAAGTGGGACGCCGTGCGAGCGGTCAGCCCACGCTCAAACTTTCGGGGCGGGCCCAGGCCAAAGCCCGCTTGGCAGGGGTGAAGAAACTTTGGCTTTCCATGTCCCACAGTGCGGGGTATGCGGCGGCTACGGTAATTTTGGAGGGATGACTTAATGAAACGATGCATCATCCGGGCGCGCGCCCTGGCCATGGACGGCGAACCTTGGGAAGACAAATTGCTGGTCATCAACGGCAAGCGCATTGAAAGCATTTTGCCGTCGAGCTCGGCCAGCCGTTTTTCCAGCCGGGATTTCGTGGGTTCGCGGCGGTACCTGGTTTTTCCGGGCTTGGTGGACTTACACTGCCATGGCGGCGGAGGGATTGTCCCCACGAGCTTAGGCGGGCTTTTGGCCGCGGCCTATTATCACGCTTCGTCAGGCACGTCGGCGCTGATGCTTTCTTTGCTCTATACCAGCCTGGAAGACTTGGCGCGCATGGCCGAAGTAGTGGCCAAAGCCCGGGTTTCCGCGCCCTTGCGGTTGCTGGGCATTCATTTGGAAGGGCCGTTTTTAAACCCCGACGCGCGCGGCGCCATACCCCGGGAGTCTTTGCGCCCGGCGCGGGTGGCGGAAGTTGCGCAGATTTTAAAAGCCTTGGGTTCCGAGTTGAAGATCGTAACCGTCGCACCCGAACTGCCCGGCGCCGAGGAAGTGATCCGGGCCTTTGTGGAGGCGGGCGTAATCGTGGCCTTGGGACATTCGTTGGCCACAGCCGAACAGGCGCACGCCGCCGTGGAGTGGGGTGCCCGCATGGTTACGCACTTGGGCAATGCCATGCGTCCGTTTCATCAGCGGGAGCCGGGATTGGTCGGGACCGCGCTTTCCGAAGAGCGCCTGACGGCGGAGATCATTGCCGACGGACAGCACTTGGCGCCTGAAACCCTGGCCATGTTCGTGCGCGCCAAGGCAGGAGACTTGGTGCTGGTGTCGGATTGCCGCTGGATTGCGGGCTTGCCCGAAGGCGCGCACGCAGAGAGCGGGGGCGAAACCCTGGAGGTCAAAGCCGGCGCCGCGCGGCAAGAAGACGGGGTCTTGGCCGGAGGCGTGTCTCCGGTTTGGAAAGGCGTGGCCACCTTGGGCGCCATGCATGGTTTTACCATGTGGAAAGCGGTGCAGTTGGCCTCGCATAACCCTGCCAAACTTCTGGGCATCCGGGGCTTGGGGCGGATCACCGTCGGCGGGCGCGCGGATTTGGTGCTGGCCGGACCGGATTTTTCCGTGCGCCGGGTTTTTTACGGGGGCGAGGAGATCTTCCGGGCAACCGACGAACCGCCCCTGTTGCCTTAGATTTTTCTTTGCCTTTGGCCTGCTCCCACAAGGCCACCAATTCGTTGAGTGAATACTGCGAAAGCTCTTGGTGCGCGCGCGCCGCGGTTTTTTCCAAGTGAGCGAAACGGCGGATGAATTTGCCCACGGCCAGGTGCAGGGCGTCCTCGGGGTTGGCGCCGGCAAAGCGGGCCAGGTTCACCAGGGCGAACATGGCGTCTCCCAGCTCTTCGGTAATGCGCGCACTCCGGCGCGAACGCAGGGCTTCTTCCAGTTCCGCGATTTCCTCGGTCACTTTTCCTAAAGCCTCGTCCATCCGCGACCAGGTAAAACCCACCCGCGCGGCCTTGGCCATGACCCGATGGGCGCGAATGAGCGCCGGCAGGGTACGGGGCACTCCGGAGAGCAGCGAGTGCCCGCTTCCGCCGCGTTCGCGTTTTTTAATCTCCTCCCAATTTTCCAACACCTGTTTGGAGGTACGCAGGGATTGCCCTCCGAAAATATGCGGATGGCGGCGGCGCATTTTTGCCAGTGAACCGGCGATCACATCATGGATATCGTATTGTTTTTTTTCCGCAGCCAGTTGCGCATGGAAAATGACCTGAAAGAGCAGATCGCCCAATTCGTCCTGAAGCTTTTTCGGGTCGCGCGATTCAATAGCTTCCAGCACCTCATGCGTTTCCTCCAAAAGAAACGGGCGCAAGGAGGTGTGCGTCTGCTTGCGGTCCCAGGGGCAGCCGTTCTTTGCGCGCAGGCGCTGCATAAGTTCGATCAATTCCTGGAAACCTGTTTCACGGGACATGCGGTTCTCCTCTGACTTCAGATTGGCTGCCGGGCGGCCGCTTGGCCGCGCTCAGCGACGGTCGGCGCGGGCGGAAACCGGTTTGCCGGGTTGCAGCAGCCGGGCGATAAAATAATCGAGCCAGCGTTGGGGAAGGCGGGGTACCAGCAGGTCGAACCACGGCGCTTTGGAAACCACGGCCCGCAAGGGCGGGCATTTTTTTTGTAAAAGCCGGGCCATTTTTTCGGCCGCTTCAGCCACGGTCAACGCACCTTGTTCCATCAGATGGCTGTGCTGCAAGAAACGGTCATAGACGCCGCGGGCCAGTTCGGGAGCATGACGGCGTTGCAGGTTGGCGCGCGTGCCTGCGAAAATGCGCGTCTGCATGGGGCCGGGTTCCAGGCAAATAACCGGGATGCGTTCGAGGTAAAGTTCCTGGCGCAAAGTCAGGGCATAGGCTTCCAGGGCGAACTTGGAAGCGCAGTAGGCACCCATGAAGGCCACGGGCAGCCGAGCGGCCGTGGAGCTGATCAGGGCCAATCGTCCCTTTCCCGCTTTAAGCAAAGGCAAAAAGGCCTGCGTAAAGGCCACGGCCCCGAAAAAATTCACCTCAAATTGGTCCCGGACTTCCTCCAAAGACATGTGCTCCCAGGCAGCGCAGACCGAAGTGCCGGCATTGTTGACCAGCAGTTTTAAGGGGACGTTTCCCAACCGGGCTTTCACCCGGCGCGCCAGCGCGGGCAATCCCCGCACATCGGTGACGTCAAACAGCAAGGGCAGACCGCCGGCTTTGGCCAAATACCCGCCGTCCGATTTTCGGCGCACCGTGCCCAGAACCCAAAAACCGTCTTGGATCAATTGCAGGGCCAAAGCTTTGCCCAGACCCGAAGAGACGCCCGTAATGAGGGCGGCCCCCCGGGGCGGCGGGGCAAGCGGAGTTTTTGCGGGCATGGTACCAACTTTCTTCCGGAAATAAACCGGCCTGGGAAGCGTTCGCGTCTGGGGCCATCATAAGCAGACCCCGGTCAAAAGTCAAGCCGACGGGCTACTCGTTTCTTGAATCGCGCCCGGGCTTGGTGTACCATAGCCGCAGGGGAAATTTTTCCAAGGGGGTTCTATGAAAAAACCTGTTGCGGCTTTCCTGGGTTTGACGGCCCTGGCCCTGGGCCTGGGCGGCTGCGTGGCGCTCAACATCTCCGGCGCGGGCAACCTCGGTGAGGTGGATTTGAGCGCGCATGTCAACCCTTTCACGGGCAGCGTCGGCGCGGAGGCGGGCCAGAACGTACGGGTGGGGGGGACAGACACTTCGGTGGGCGTTTCCACCAACGGACAAGACGCCAGCGTCAACACCAATACGCAATTTCGAGGGCATCACCGCCGCTGATCGGAGGGGAAAAACGGCCTAAAACCGGGCGGGGGAAAAACCCATTGCGCCCTTTTCCGGGTCCATGTTAAAATGCACGCCTGCATGGCCCGCTGGGTTGCCCGGGAGGGACAAAAGCATTCATGAATATTCTTGTAAATGAAACGCACATCATCGACCTGACCGGGGAAATGGCCAAGCAGCACGTTGACGCCTACGTTCATCCCACCAACAATTATCTTTGGTTTTCTTCCGAGGTTTCGGAAAGTCTGAAGCGCATCGCCGGCGAGTACATTGAAACCGCCGCCACCAATGCCGGGCCCATCGAAGTGGGGCAGGCGGTGATTGCGCCCCATGGACGCTTGAAGTGCAGATACCTGATTCACACCGCGGCCTGGGGGCAGGACATGATGACCAGCGAACTTAAGATCCGTCAAGCCGTGACCGCGGCTCTGGATTTGGCCGCTGCGCAGGGCTGCGTCAGTTTGGCCATCCCGGCCGTGGGTGCCAACATCGGCGGTTTTTCCATGCCCAACGCCGTGCAGGCCACGTTTCTCGCCATCTTGGAGCACTGCCAGCAGCGCACCTCTTTGCGCGAAATCCGGTTTTTAACCGCGGATAAAATAATGGAAAATTTGGTGGAGCGCCTGATGCAAACCGCGCTCCTGGCGATCCCGCCCGAACCGGGCGGCAGCGCATAGGTTTTTAGCCCTTCGACAGGCTCGGGGACCGGGCAGGTGAGGGAGCATGCATGCAAGGTTGTTTAAGGTCGGAAGTCTCGAGCCATATTTCGCCCATACTCGAAAAATAATTTAAGCCTCAAGTTCCCAGGAGGGAAAAGCATGGAAACCCGGATTATGCTGCCGCAAGCGGATTTGCCCACCCAATGGTACAACATCCAAGCGGATCTCGGTCGTCCCTGTCCGCCGCCGTTGCACCCTGTGACCAAACAAATATGCACGCCGGCGGATTTGGCGCCGATTTTCGGCATGGAGTTGCTGAAACAGGAAGTCAGCCAGGACCGTTGGATCGACATTCCCGAAGAGTTGCAGGACATCTATCGCCTGTGGCGCCCGACGCCCATGCAGCGCGCCCGCCGGCTGGAAAAATTGCTGGACACGCCGGCCAAGATTTATTTTAAAAACGAGAGCGTCTCCCCGGCAGGGTCGCACAAACCCAACAGCGCCGTGGCCCAGGTGTATTACAACAAGCAGCAGGGCATCAAACGCCTCACCACCGAGACCGGCGCCGGGCAGTGGGGATCGTCTTTGGCCATGGCCTGCAACCTCTTCGGCCTGGAATGCGTCATCTACATGGTCAAGTGCAGTTACAACCAGAAGCCCTACAGGCGCATTTTGATGGAAACCTGGCAGGGGAAGGTCATTCCCTCGCCTTCGCCCTTTACCGCTTCCGGGAGAAAGATCCTGGCCGAGAACCCCGACCATCCGGGTACGCTCGGGGTTGCGATTTCCGAAGCCGTGGAGGACGCGCTTTCCCGGGAGGACACGCGCTATACCCTGGGCAGCGTGCTCAACCACGTGATCCTGCACCAGACCATCATCGGACTGGAAGCCAAAAAGCAGATGGAACTGGCCGGAGATTACCCGGACGTGGTCATCGGCTGCGTGGGAGGCGGGAGCAATTTCTCCGGTTTCGCCTTTCCGTTTTTACAGGACAAACTGACGGGCAAGCAAACCAAGACCCGCTTTGTGGCCGTGGAACCCGCGGCCTGCCCGACCATGACGCGCGGCAAGTATACCTGGGATTACGGCGACACGGCCAAAAGCGGCGCTCCGATCGCCAAGATGCACACGCTCGGGCACACCTTCGTGCCCGACGCCATTCACGCCGGCGGGCTGCGCTACCACGGCAACTCGCCCCTGCTCTCGCTGATATTGGACATGGGACTGGTTGAGCCCAAGGCCTACAACCAGAAAGCCTGCTTCGAGGCCGCGGTGCAGTTTGCCCGCACCGAGTGCATCCTGCCCGCGCCGGAGTCTTCGCATGCGCTGCGGGCCGCCGTGGACGAGGCCCTGCGCTGCAAGGCCGAGGGGCGCGCCGAGACCATCGTGTTCAACCTCTCGGGGCATGGGCATTTTGACCTCAATGCCTACGAGAGTTACTTGACCGGCAAAATGGAAGACGTGCCCTTCGACGATGCCAAGCTCCAGGCGGCGCTCAACCAATGCCCGGAGGTCGACTCCAATTTGTGCGGAGGCTTTTAAGCGGCGGTTGAACCGCTGGGCGTTTTGGAGCGCGGGGGCTTTATGGTTGGCCGGAGGGTTGAGCGGTTGCGCCACCCTGGTGATTCCTTCGCGCCCGGCGCCGGACGCCGAGAGGGCGGAAGCCGTGGTGCACGCGGCCAAAGCCCTTTTGGGAACGCCCTATCGTTTCGGCGGCAGCACCCCCCGCGGTTTCGATTGTTCGGGGTTCGTGCAATATGTCTTCAGGCAAGCGGCGGGTGTGCGTTTGCCCCGCAGCAGTCCGCAGCAATTTTCCGCCACGGCTCCCGTGCGCCTCGGGGAGGAACACCCTTCGGATTTGCTTTTTTGGAGCGTGGAACACGGCGGGCCTTCGCACGTGGGCATCTACCTGGGGCACGGTCAATTCATCCATGCGCCCGAAGCCGGTGATGTGGTAAAAATATCCGACGGCAACGCGCGTTATTGGCGCGACCATTTTTTAGGCGTGCGCCGGGCCTTGGAGTGAATCACTCCGGGGCAAGCCCCGGGCAGCGGCTATCATCACGCGCGCCTGCTTTATGCTGTTGCCGGCGGCAGGGTAGGGACGGTCGCAAGGGCAAAAACGTCCGCAAGCCATCCTTGAAAAAGAGTTCCTAAAATCATGACCCAGACAGCCAAGCGAAAACAGGTTTTCAGGCCGAGATTGATTCTCGCTTCCGTATCGCCGCGCCGGCAACAATTGTTGCGTCAGGCCGGTCTGACGCATAAAATCGTTCCCCCGCGCTATGCCGAAGGCCGGCCGCACGGTCCACTCCTGGACGGCCCGGTCGCCCACGGTGGTGACCTTGGCCGCCAGCACGTTGAGGCGGTTGAGCGACAGGACGCCGGCCACGAGGGAGAGCAGCCCGATGCGGTCCTGGGCGTCGTTTTGGTCATCACGATTATCTTCTATGCCCTGCTCACCTGGGACCGGCGCCTGCGCAGGCTCTTTGCCGGCCTCGGGGATGACCTCGGGGTAGAGGTTCACCATCCGAGCATCGGCGGCGTTTACGCTGCGCGCAACGTAAGACGAGCCCAGGATCGGCGTCTTCATTAAAAGTTACCGGCGTAGATGTTGTACCGATTGCGACGGGCGATGATGCTGTAC
>JAAXVQ010000387.1 GCA_013335425.1 Candidatus Firestoneibacteriota bacterium
CATGGTTTCAATTTTCTTGGGAGTGCTCCCCAGCCAAAGCCTTGCGCAGTTGGGCCAGGCGCGCGCCCAGTGAACCGTCCAGGAGCAAATCTCCGAGCGTAATGCGGGCGCCGCCGCGCAGCGCCGGGTCCTGTTCCTGGGTGAGTTCCACTTCGGCCCCGGCCATGGCCGCCAGACGTCGGCGCAAAATCTGCATCTGTTCGTCGGTCAGCGGCACGGCCGAGGTCACGGTGGCCGTCTGACGTCCCTGCGCGCGCTTAACCTCCGCAGCATACGCGGCGGCAATTTCCGCCACCAGGCTGCCGCGCCGCTTTTCAATCAGCAGTTTCAGTAAAGAAAGCGTCAAGGCACCGACCTTGTCCTTCACCAAGCTCTGCACCGCACTTTGTTTTTGTTCTTGGGATAACCGCGGGTGGAGAAGCAGCTCCCGCCCCTCGCCGCGGCCGAAGACCTCGGCCGCCAGACGCAGGTCGCCTTGAACGTCTTCCACTCGGCCCGCTTCCTGGGCCAAGAGCAGCAGCGCCCGCGCATATTTTCCGGCAATAACGACTTCGTTGCTCATCGTTTACCCGCCGGTTCCAGATCAGAGACAAATTGATTGAGCAGGTGCTTCTGAGCCTGGGCATCGAGCCCTTGCCCCAGCAACCGCTCCACGGCCTGGAGGGAAAGTTCGGTGATGTGCGTGCGCAGTTCGCGCACCACGCGCTCGCGTTCCTGGGACAAATCGCCCTGCGCCTTGTCTAAAATGCGTTTGGCTTCCTGGCGGGCCTCGGTGAGGATCTGCTCTTTGAGTTTCGTCCCTTGTGCCAGCGCGTCCTTGATTTCCTGCTGGGCGCGGGCTTCAAGGTCGGAAAGCCGCGTGGAATATTCGGCTTCCAAAACCTCAATGTCGCGCTTGCCGCGCTCGGCACGTTCCAAATCGCCGGCAATCTGGCTGGACCGTTCCTTCATGAAACGGGTCAGCGGACCCCAAAACAATTTCCAAATAATCACCATGGCCGCCAGAAACGTGGCCACCTGCACGCTTAACAACATCCCATTCAATTCCATCATGGCGCTGTCGAGACGCTCCCGTCTTTAAAAGCTCCGGTCCCCGTCAAAACGTCTACGGAGGGCGGGCGTTTTTGCGGTTGGACCCCGCGCCCGGCCAACCTGCTTTGCGGGGAAGGGCCGCGGCCGTTCCCCCGGCAAGCCGGATGATCAACCCCCGGCGTCAAACCGCCGGGAAAAATCTATTTCAAGAAATAGGCGGCGAAGGGGTTCGCGAAAAGCAAGATCAACGCCACGACCAACGCGTAAATGGTCAGCGACTCAATGAAGCCCAGACCGATGATCAGCAGCGTCTGGATCGTGCCGCTGGCTTCAGGCTGACGCGCCACGCCTTCCACGGCCTTGCTCACGGCAATGCCCTGTCCCAGGCCGCAACCCAACGCCGCCAAACCCAAACCCAAGGCGCCGGCCAAGGCGCAGGCCGCAAAAAACCAAGTCGATTCGGCGCCGGCGGTTTTCGCCGCCGCGGCCGTGCCTTCAGCCGCCGCCACACCGGCGGAAATCGCCAAGATTGCCGCACTGCCCAGCCATACCTGCCAGAACTTTTTCATGATCACGTTCCTCCTTGAAATAATCCGCGCTTGCAAAAGCGGGAGATTGAATCCGCGGGGACTGAATCAATGCCCGCTGTGGGCCTGAACCGCGCCCCCGATATAGACCATGGCCAAGATCATAAACACAAAGGCCTGGATCACGCTGACCAGAAGCCCCAGAAGAATGATGAGCGGGCGCAGGATAATGGGCACCACCGAGAGCGCTTCCTGAATGACGTTCCCCGAGGGCAGAAAGATCACCACCAAAAGCGCGAGCACGCCCAGCAGGATTTCTTTCGCCAAAATGTTGCCGAAAAGACGGAACGCCAGGGAGAGCGGGCGCGCCAGTTCGCCCATAATTTCAATGAAGAACATGAACGGCTTAAGCCAGGTGGGCACGGGACCGAACCAGCGCTTGATGTAATTCCACAAACCCCGCTCACGGATGCCGAAATAATGGGTGGCCACAAAAACAATCAGCGCCAGTCCGGCGGTGGTGGAAAGACGGCTGGTGCTCGACACCAGCCCCGGAACCAAACCCATGAGGTTGGAAACCAGAATGAAGAAAAACAACATGGCAAAAAGGGGGTAATACCGGGGAGCCGTGGGTCCGACCAAGTCGTCGGCAAAATCGGTAATAATGCCTAAAACCCATTCCAATAAGTTTTGCAGACCCGCAGGGACTTTGGCCAGGCGCCGCGTGCCCAGCCAGGAAATCAGGACGATGATGGAAACCGCCAACCAACTCATGACCAGGCTTAAATCAATGGGCAGGTGATATTCAATACCTTCAGGAATCGCACTCATGAATTTAAACCCCGTTTCCTTCCCTGGAGAACCCAGCGTTGCCACAGCATGGCTGCCAGCTGGAAGAGCGTGTATCCGAGCAAGACCGCCCAAACCGAGAGAGCGGATTTTTTTAAAACCCAGTAGAACACCAAACCGATCAACAGGATGCGCGCCAAGGTGTGCCCCAAAAGCCCCAGGGGATTTCCCGCCGCACCGGAGGGCCCCAAGGCCGCCCGCACGGACCAGCGCATCCAAAACAAAGCCCCGGCACCCAAAGCCGCCCCCAGCCAAAGTCCCAGACCCCAGGACCAATGCCCG